>PEYC01000036.1 GCA_002774555.1 Candidatus Nealsonbacteria bacterium CG08_land_8_20_14_0_20_36_22 | reverse complement strand
TTCCCACCCCAGACGACGGGGCGGGCGGGCAAAAATTCCTTCCCCCAGACCCCCTTCCTTTTTGCCCGCCTGCTGGAACGCCCGATTTGCGAGCGAGGCGGCGGCTTTATTCCAAAAAAGTCATAATTCTTTTAAGATTTTTCTGCAAATTACTTTCAAGTTCATGCTCCCATATTCTCAAAATTTTCCATCCTGTTCTTTTTAAGCGTCGTCGGTTTTTAATATCCCTTTTGATATTCGTTTCTATTTTTTCCTTCCAGTAATTGCTAGGCAATCTTTTTTTTGTTTCTCTAATTTTCCATCCGTGCCAAAAATCTCCGTCTATAAAAACAACTTTCTTTTTGGAAGGAATGGCAATGTCGGGATTTCCCGGGATTTTTTTGTAATGTTTTTGAAAATAAATTTTATTTCTTTTCAAAAACGCAAACACGCTCTTTTCGAGGTTCGTATTTTTTGAACGGATACGAGACATTATCTCGCTTCGCTTCTTTTTGGTAAAAACATCTGTCATAAAATACTTGTTCTTTCATTGCTTCTCCGATATGCCACATCAAAACAGGTGGTATTGCATTGCCAATTTGGATATATTGCTTGCTTTCAGAGCCGTTAAATATAAAATTTTCTGGAAATGATTGAATTCTTGCGGCTTCCCTTGGGGTTAATCTTCTGTAGCAATTATTTTCTACAAGGAGAACGGGGTCAGTGCCATTTAGACTTACTTTTGCAAGATGCGTTGATATGGTATTGCACGGTCCCGATAAGTCTTGGGCCCGTCCTTTGTTGAACGCCTTATTAGCCATTTTAAGACCCTCGAGCGCTCTCTTTGAAAAATAATATTTCGGGGCAATTTTTTTATGGCCTTCAATAACCCTTGCTAATGGAATTATTTTTTCAGTAGCGTGGGGAAATTTAAAATTTATATTTCTATCGCTTCTTACGCCGACAATAAATAATCTCTCTCTTTTTTGCGGAACTCCATAAAATGCAGAATTGAGAATTTTATAATAAACATTATAGCCGGCACTACGAAAATCTTTTAAAATTTTTTCTAGAATTTTGCCTTTTTCTATTGAGGCCAATCCTTTCACGTTTTCAGCAATAAAAGCAGTGGGGTTTTTAGATTTTAAAATTCTAATCATCTGAGAATAGAGCCTGCCCCTTGGATCGTTTAAGCCCTTTCTTCTCCCAACAATACTAAAAGATTGACAGGGGAAGCCGCCGACCAACAAATCGTGGTTTGGTATTGCCCCACTTTTTATTTTTTTAACATCTTTTTCAACAATATGATTTCCGAAATTGGTGCGATATGTTTCAACGGCGTATTTATCTATATCATTTGCCCAGATTATCTCAAAACCAAGATTGGAATAGTTTTGGTTGAGAAATTTAAAACCTCCTCGCAGACCTAGGTCGCCGCCACCGCAACCGCAGAACAAAGAAACAACCTTAATTGTTTGCTTTTGTTTGTTCATAAATTGATTCTAAATTAATATAACCACCGGATTTTGCGGTATAAACAACCTTAAAACCTATTGACTCTATAATTAAATTTCCTTCCTTTCTGCGTAGGACAGGGTTTTGAATCACAAAAATACTAACACCTTCTTTTGTTATTATAACACGATAGATAAAATAATCATCTCCGTGTTGTTCGGCAACCGACCACTCATTAATACTGATAATAAAAGGGATTTCCACTTCTGGTTCATAATTTTTCTTTGTGGTTTTAACTTCGATATATTTTTTTCTGCGTCCTTCATTGGCATTAATTGAGATAATATCATACCCCAAAGAAGTGGCCTTTGAAACCACTTTAACAAGATGGACTAAATCTTTCCTTATTTTCGAAACAATTGTTTTTTCGTATTCATATACGATTTTTTCACCCTCGTCTCCTATTTCTTTTAACGCGCCCCCCTTAAACGCCGGGTCTTTTCTTTCAAGCAATTCTTTAATTTTTTTCCATTGTTCTGGATATTGGGCATCATCTTTTACAAGGGCTTTTATTGGAGTTTCTAAATTTTTATCCTCGATTTCATCGGCAAACCACTCCGCCCATTTTTTATCAACATTTTTATAATCATCGACGCTCCAAGTGCCGTCTTTTTTTATTATTTTCGAGTATTCATCAAAGAATCCCTTGTCGGCAATTATAGAGTGTATCGCTTTTGATTCCATCTTGTTTAATGCGTACATTCCTTTAAATTCATGCAATAAGTTTGCTTCAACCATGTAATTTAAAAAGTCTCTTGCATATCTAATAATGTCGCTTGTTTTATCAACAGAAACATCTTCCTTGCGATTTTCCATTATTCGTTCTAATACATGAACTGGTTTTTCGCCCACTGCAGTTATCCTCTTGTCGTTAAAAATGAAGTGGGCGACTTCGGCGGCATTAATAGCAAACTCACCGTACTTGGATTCCGCAACTTTAAAAAGCTGGAGAATGTATTTTGCCGGCTTAAAACGCACCCCGGACTTTACCATCTCGCTTACCTTGTCTGGTTTTAGAAATCCCCCGGGGAACTGAAATTGCTTGCAAAAAGATTTAAAAAATCTTGGAATGTCTTGTGTTTGGGCAAGCAGCGATATTCGGTTTCCCGGCACTGCTACATTATCAACATATTTTACCAGACCAAAAAAGCGGATCATCTCCGTCCTGTGGTTTTTTATTGTTTTTTCAGTTAATGCAGTGGTTGCAGTATTTCTAATTATTTTATCAAGCAAATTATTAAATTGTTCTTTTTCTATCACGCCCGTATTAATAATATGATTTGCTAAAATTAAAAGCATGTCCTCGAGTCGGCGATTAAACCGGGAGCGTTCGAAATGAAGCCTTAAATAATGTTTGCTTGGAGTTTTGTACATACCTTTTTATAGATATTTTAATACTTTTTTACCTATTATGAAAGCTAAAAGGGGTGGAACTGCATTTCCAACTTGTTTATATTGTGCTGTTTTCGTTCCTAAAAACTTAAATGTGTCCGGGAAAGATTGCAACCTAGCCGATTCTCTAACAGTTGGCACCCTATTAACAATGGGGTGAAAATGGTGGCGATGACCAGTATCAATAGTTGGCGCAGGCTTGTCTTTGTGGAGCCGCGTCCATGCAATATGAAAATTGCGTATTCCTTTAAATTTATACGGCAAATCCTTGTAATTTCCACCTTCGGGAACCATAGAAATGATTTCAACGGTTTTATTTGTATGTAGGCTTGCAACATGATTTAATATCGTTTTGCTTCCTTTTCTCATTTCCCTCTGGTAATCAGTTTTGGGACTTTTGTCATAAGGAATTGCTTCTACTCCTACTTTCTTATTAAGCAATGGCAAGTCGCTTATTGCTTCCCATACCGTTATTTTGGCTTTTTTTCCGTCGGGGTGAGTACCCGGTTTAATTTCAAAATAAGTAGGTTTTGGAAACTCAAAAAAAGCATTCTTCAAACCAACAAAAATAATTCTTTTTCTGTTTTGTGGAATTCCATAATCAGAGGCGTTTAATATTTTCGCATTTACTGAGTAGCCGAGACGCGAAAATTCTTTAATAATCCTTTCTTTAATTAAACCATTGAAGAGAGACGCAAGACCAGGCACATTTTCTATGATAAAACCTTCGGGCTTTAAATCTTTTACAATTCTTATAAATTCTAAATAAAGTCTGTTGCGGTTATCATAAAAATTTCTAGGGCCTGAAAGGGAAAATCCTTGACAGGGAGGTCCCCCGACAACCAAAGTTGGAATTTGGCCATTTATTGTGTTAATAATTTCTTTGGTTTTTATTTTTGAAATGTCGCCTGTTAGAATTTTCGATCTTTTATGATTTACTGCGAAAGTTTTAAGTGATTCTTCCCAATTATCAACTCCTAACAAAACATCAAAGCCGGCTTTTTGCAAGCCGAAAGAGAGACCGCCACAACCAGAAAAAAGATCAATTATAGTAAATTTCTTTCCCATATTTATTTAGCAAGATTATCTATCGAAACATTAAGAGCTTTTGCGATTTTTTTAACAGTTTCAATGCGAGGATCGGGCGTTGCTCCGGTTTCAATTTTAGTCAAAGTATGCAAAGTAACGCCGGCAAGTTTAGAAAGTTTATCTTGGGATATGCCGATCTTATTTCGGTATTTTTTTATATTCTTGGCTATGGCTGATAAATCTTTTGACATTGTAGTAAAGTTTTACTATACTTTAATTGCATAACCTATTGACACCTGTTATTATTAGTATATGCAATTTTGGTCATTTAGTCAAAAACTTTTTGGAGATTTCTTCATATCGCTCGTGCACGAGTGTGGTGGGGCAAGGGCGACTTCTCTTTGTTCTATTCCGAAAGCCGCCGCCTCGCTCGCAAATCGGGCGTTCCAGCAGGCGGGCAAAAAGGAAGGGGGG
>PEYC01000043.1 GCA_002774555.1 Candidatus Nealsonbacteria bacterium CG08_land_8_20_14_0_20_36_22 | reverse complement strand
AGAGTAATGCTTTGAATATCAAGATGTTCGCCTGTCTCGTTCCAGTACCAGAGCTCCAAAAGAAACCGTTCAAGAAGCGTAATCCCCTTAATTTTATTTTCTTTTAGATTTTCGGCAGAACGATTTTTTAGTTCTTCGTCTGCTTCTTGTCTGTTGCGAACCCAAATCGCATAATGCTCTTTTGGTTCACGGTCGTTTCTGCCTTCGGTTTCCTTATCAAGATCGTCGCGATAACGCCAGCAAGAAAAGTGCTTCTGACAAACATCAAAGACCTGATTTGGAGTAAGTCCCTTAGCTACCACAACCAACCAGTCAAATCCTGGCTGTTTTTCCGGGATTTTGACATCGGAAAAGTCAAAAGCAGTCCCGAAGAATTTGGTGTAAAATCTTTGCCAATTAGCAATAAGTTCTGCGATGCCTTTTACTTGCTTGCCCCACAAAATTGCTCTAATACCATCGCCCAAATCTCTTTTTCGGCCAATCCAATACTGAGCATCATCAAAAGATAAATCAGTCGGAATGGCTTGAACTACGGCCGACGTCAACTCTTTCATTTGGCCCGCAGTTATAATTTTCGAAGCAGTATCACTTTTCATGATCAGTCTCCTTAAAATATAGGTTAGTAAAGAACTTTTAAATGAAACCCTTTGTTTCGTTCCTGTTTTAATCATACCACGAATGATTAATTTCTGTCAAGAGCGATACCAATTGCTTTATTTTCTTCTTCAGATAATGAGTACTCTGACTTGCCATTTTTAATGGGTTTTCCGTAAACCCTATTGCCGTCTCTGCCAAACAAACTACTAATCACCACTCCATTATTATTACTATCCAATAAAGCAATAGAAAAACTTTGGTCGCTGCCGACATTGGAAAAAGGATTATATCTGATAATCCCTATTTTCTGGACCGAAAATTTACTTTCTTGAGAAAGTTTTCTAACTTCTTTTTTCAACTCTTCAAACTGCTTTAGAACCTCTTTCAAATTTTTTGGTTCTTTATCTTTTTTGAATAAGTTAAACATAGTTTATCTTATTAATTTTATCTTATTAAAAACTTAAACTTATTTTAAAACAAAAATCCCTCTTTTACAAGCTCAAAAGAAAAAATAGCAGAGAACAGTTCTCTGTTATTTTTTGCGGTGTGTGTCGGTCTAGAGCCGACCCACTGATGATATTTTAAGGTATTTTTTGCTATTTTCCCAACCCCTGTTTGAGGTGTCTCGGTCGGGGGTGTTTCAAGCTAAAATGAGACAAATGAGACACTGCTTAAGCGTATTTTCGGTGTCTAACTTTTAAAGACATAGGATCTTGAAATTCAAACATCATCCTGAAAATCATTCCCCATGGAATTATAAATGAAAAATATAAGAATTCTAAAAATGGAGTGGTGGACTTTTTTGTTTAATAAACAATCGGTCTTTTATTTTCTCTAAGATTGCTGCTTCTATAAAAACGCAAAGGATTACAAAAAACCAGTCAAGAAAACCCAAAGGAACAGTATGTAAAAACTTTTGAAAAATTGGGTTATAGATTCCAAAGGTTAATAGAAATATGCCAAATAAAATAGCAACATTCAGGTATAAATTAGAGAAAATATCTTTTCTTATAATTTTATGTCTTAAAGAACGATGACTAAAAGCCAAATAGAAAGTTTCAATAGTGGTGGCAAGAAAAAGGAATGTTCTTGCTTTTTCTAAAGAGAAACCGAATTTTAAATAAAGTAAAAAGAAAATAAGCTCTGCCATAACGGTAACAAAACCTATAGCGAGCATCCAAATTCTGGTTGAAGAATTCAAAACATTTTCTTTCCGAGATCTCGGTTTTTCAATCAAAACTTCTTTCTCTCTTTTTTCCAAAGTTAAAGCGATTGCAGGAGCAGTATCTTCAACAACATTAATCCAAAGAATTTGAGTTGCCAAAAGTGGTAAAGGAAACCCAAATAAAACGCTGGTAAAAATAAAACCTAATTCAGTGAAATCGTTGGAAACAAGATAAACAGTAACGTTTCTAATTCTATCAAAAATTCCCCTTCCTTCTTCTATTGAATTGACGATTGTCAAAAAGTTATCGTCTAACAAAACTAAATCTGAAGTTTCTTTTGCCAAATCTGTCCCCGAACCCAAAGCCAAACCAACATCAGCTCTTCTTAAAGCTGGGGCATCGTTAATTCCGTCTCCAGTCATTGCCACAACCTTTCCTTTTTCTTGCCATCTATCGACTATTCTTGACTTATGAGAGGGGTCAACTCTGGCAAAAACATTTATTTTTTCTATTCTTTCTGAAAGGTCTTTATCGCTTAATCCGTCCAAATCTTTGGCTTCAAGGATATTCTCTTCTTCAACCGCCAAACCTAATTCTTCAGCAATTGCCTTTGCTGTTAATAAGTGGTCTCCTGTAACAATAACTGGTTTAATGCCCATTTTTTGACAAGTTTCTATTGCCCGTTTTGCATTTTCTCTCAGGGAGTCTTTCAAAACAAAAAGACCAGTAAAAACAATACTTTTTGTTAATTCTTCTAAATTTTTTATTTGTTCTAAATTTTGGAGTTTTTTATAACCAAATCCTAAAACCCTAAAACCTTTCTGGGTTAAATTCTCTAAGTTTTGGTAAATCAAGTTTAGTTTATCTTTATCCAATTTCTCTTCTTTTTCTCCAACTCTTAAGAAGTTTGAAAATCCTAAAATTCTTTCTGGAGCACCAACTATATAAAGGGTTCTTTCTATTTCTTTTGTTTGATATAGGACGGCATAATACTTTCTCTTGGGACTAAATGGCAATTCCTCAATCTTTATCATTTTCTTTCTTAATTTTTCAACGTCTATCCCCGATTCTATAGCTGCTAAAAGTAAAGCTTTAGCAGTCGGATTTCCTCTAATTCTCCATTTTTCAATTGCGTCTTCGGGGTTTTCAATAAATGCCTCGCTGGCTAAGGCAGCAATTTCTAAAGCTAAATTGTGATTTTTTGATGCTTCGCCGAAAAATTCTCCACCAACTAAAATTTTAGCCACCCTCATTTTCCCTTCGGTTAATGCGCCTGTTTTGTCGGTTAAAATAACTTGAGTGCTTCCTAAGGTCTCTAAGTTTGATAACTTTCTCACCAAACCCTTTTTCCGCAAAATCCTTTTCATCCCAACCACTAAAATAACGGTAACGGCTGGCAAGAGCCCTTCGGGAACAGCTGAAACGCCAGTGGCAACAATGGTGGTTAAGAAATCTTCCATCGGAATTTTTTTTAGAATTCCAAAAAGAAAAATTAAAATCAGCAGAGAAAAAACAAAAATCCCATAGTATTTTGAAAAACTCATCAATCTTTCTTCTAATAAGGTTTTTTTCTCTTTTTCTTCTTGCAGAGAAAGAGCAATCTTTCCCATCTCAGTATTCTTACCAATATCGGTAATAATGGCTTTCCCTATGCCATTTTCAATCATCGTTCCCATATAAACCATATTTTCTCTATCAGCTAAAACAGTTTCTTTTGGTAAGATTTCTGTCTGTTTTTTTGAAGGAAGCCATTCTCCAGTCAGAGCCATTTCGTTAATTTCTAAATCTTGAGATTCAATCAATCTCCCGTCGGCTGGGATTTTATCTCCTGCTTTTAAAAATATAATGTCCCCCGATACCAATTCTTCGCTGTCTATTTCTGCTTTTCTTCCTTTTCTCTGAACTAGGGCTTTTATTTTCACAATCTTTTTCAATTCTTCTAAAATCTTTGAAGTTTTTCTCTCTTGAAAATAAGCGGTCGTTCCTGTAATCAAAATCACAATCAAAATAAAAATAGCATCAAAAAACTTTTTCAAGAATAGAGAAAAAATTGATGCTAAAAAAATAAGATAAATTAAAGGATTTTTAAACTGCTTTAGAAATAAAAAAATTTCTGGAGTTTTCTTTTTCTCTGGAATTAAATTCTTGCCATATCTTTCTTGCCGAGATTTAACCTCATTTTCTTCTAAACCAAAAATAGATTCTGACCGCAGTAATTTTATCGCTTCTTCTTTGGAAACATTGTGCCAAATGATTTTTTCTTTCATTTAAAATATGGCTGAAGATTATTTTTGGGCTTTATATTTTTTAATTCTATCAAAAAAACGCCTTTTTGGCGATAAAAAGTTCTAACATCCTACTTGTCGGGTCAAAATTTGAATTCAAAATTTCGTTTGCGGTGTGTATTTGAAAATATCCGAACTGATTTCATTAACGGGCTCCGCCGGGCGGAAGCGCTAAAGACCGAACCCCCCTTCCGCCCGCCTCGCCTTGAAGCGGAAGCGAAAAGGACGATTTCAAGTTTTTCGTTCCGCTTTTAGCGGAACTCCGAGCTTCGCTCGGTTTGGCGGCAAATTCTTTTATATTTTAGCAAGTTTTACCTTTTTTTCCAAAACAACAAACAAAAAAGCGGAAATTACCGCTATGATACTTCCAAAGAT
>PEYC01000031.1 GCA_002774555.1 Candidatus Nealsonbacteria bacterium CG08_land_8_20_14_0_20_36_22 | reverse complement strand
CCGCTCTGTTAATTTATCTGTCAGGAACGCTGAACGGGCAATAGATATCGCTCCCGGCAGGATTGCGCCGTAGATTGTCGTACGGCATCCATTATACTTTCCTTTCATGTTTTTCAAGTGCTGGGCGTATCATATCATATGAACCAGTACAGTCCCTTGACACTTATATTTGGTTGTTTAAAATAGAAAGTGAGGGGGTGCGGGATAAAATTCCTTAAGGACGTAAGATTTAGCAAAGGAGGTTTGGTTGCTAGCACTGGCTATGTCCGAACCCAGCTTTAAAGAATAAACCGAGTTTGTTGAATCTATTTCCCCCTCACCAAAGATCCTCTTCTTGCTTGTAGGCTTGCCGGGGATTTTTAGTTATGATATAATAAAAAAAAGGTCAGATAAATTATTAATTTTAAAAATATGGCAAAAGAAATTTCTCAAAAAGAAGGAAAACTGATTGGTAAGGTTACCCATTATTTTTCAAATATTGAAGTAGCGGTTATTAAATTATCAGGCACTCTTTCTTTGGGAGACACTATTAGAATTATTGGAGGCGAAGCAACAGATTTTGAACAGGTAGTTGATTCAATGGAGATAGAACGTCAAAAGATAAAGAAAGCAAAAAAGGGAGATGAGGTTGGCCTGAAGGTTAAAGAAAAAGTCAGAGAAGGATATAAAGCATATAAATTATAATTGTTATATTGTTAAATTGTTAAATTGATAACAATGAAATAATATAGCAATTTAGCGATTTATTTTTATGGCAGTTTTAATTTTAGATTCCATAACTATTATTTTGTTTGTTGTTTTTTTGTTTTGGTATTTAATCAATGAGGTTTTTCCGTTTATTTCGTAATGAGCAATAAAGAGAAAAAATCTTTAAATGATTTAATCATTTTTTGTATTTATTCTTTAAGGAAGAAATGCAGTTTTGAGGAATTAGCAAAAGAGTGTTTTTCTCTTTTTCCAGAATTTTTGGCTTTTCCTAAAATTAAACAATGGCCTGACTCTCGGAAGCTGGACAGACCATTGAGGGGTCTTAGAAAAAAGAAATTGATTATTGGTAACCCTAAAACCCTTTTTTCTTTAACCAAACTTGGCAAAAAAAGAGCCGAGGAGATTGCCAGAACATTTCAACAAAGAAAGTTAGAATTATGAACCCCGTTAGAGTCCACATTTTTGTTTCAGGAAGAGTTCAAGGCGTATTTTTTAGAACAGAGACCCAAAAAAAAGCCGAGCGGCTTGAAATCACTGGTTTTGTTCGCAATCTTCCAGATGGCAGAGTGGAAGCAATTTTAGAAGGAGAAAAAGAAAAAGTTGAAAAAGTGATTGAATGGGCGAGAAAAGGACCATTTTTTGCAAAAGTAAAAAACGTAGAAATTATAAACGGAAATTATAAAGGGGAATTTAAAGAATTTAACATAATTTACTAAAATTAAAAATTTAAAAATCAAAATGCAAAATGACAACGCAAAATTAAAAATTTTATCATTTTAAATTGTAATTTTTATTTTTGATATTTGCATTTTGAATTATTGTTTATGTATATTTCTATTTTAATTGCCGGTTTCGGCGGCGGCGCTTTAAGGGGCTTGGTTGGTTTTATCAAACACCAGTTTTCCTATAAGAAAGTTGAATTTCATCTTCCTTATTTTTCGGCTATGATGTTTTTATCTGGAGTGGTCGGGTTATTGATTGCTGTTGCCGTTAAAGAAACAGGTATAAAATTTTTGGGGACAGATTATTTAAGCCCGGCCTTGGCTTTTATTATTGGTTATGCTGGCGGTGATTTTCTGGAAAATCTTTACAAAATAATTATAAAAAAATCATCACTTTACGAGGAATAAAAATCAAAAACCCCCATCTTTTATTTAAAGGGTGGGGGTTTTTGATTAAAAAAAATAAATTTCAGAGTTCGTCTTCATCTTCCTCTAATTCTTCTTCTTCCGAACTTTCTTCTTTTGGTTTTTCGATTTCTTCATCAGGAATTTCTAATTCCTCTTCTTGAGCCGTAAAGAAAGGATAAAGTTTGCTTTCCATTATAATTTTTAATAAATTTAATTTTATTTTCTTTCGACCTTTTGATGGGTATATTTTATTTTTTCCACATTATAAGCTTCATTATAAGAATCCAAACTACCCTGTCAACCTCGTAGAAAAAGTGGTAAAATAAAATTATGAAGTTTATCGCTGATTTTCATATTCATTCAAAATATTCTCGCGCCACCAGTAAGGATATGGATATTGAACATTTAGACAAGTGGGCGAGAATTAAAGGAATCAAGGTTTTAGGTACGGGTGACTTTACTCATTCTGAATGGCTGAAAAATTTAAAAGAAAAACTTGAACCGGCAGAACCAGGACTTTACAGATTAAAAAATGACGGGGCAAATTCCGAAACTCGTTTTATTTTAACCGTTGAAATTAGTTGTATTTATTCAAAAAATAACAGGGTAAGGAAAATCCATATTGTAGTTTTTTCTCCTTCTTTCAAAACTTGTGAGGAGATAAATACCCGTCTTGGATGGGTTGGTAACTTGAGGTCTGATGGCAGGCCTATTTTAGGGCTTGATGCCAGAGAATTGGCAAAAATTGTTTTAGGTATTTCCCAGGATTGTTTGATTGTTCCGGCTCATATTTGGACGCCATGGTTTTCTGTGTTCGGTTCAAAATCAGGATTTGATTCTTTGGAAGAATGTTTTGAAGATTATACTAAATACATTTATGCAGGCGAAACAGGGCTTAGTTCGGATCCAGCAATGAATTGGAGATTGTCAGCTTTGGATAAAATTACTTTGATAAGCAATTCAGACGCGCATAGCCCGCAGAAGTTGGGCAGGGAGGCCAATGTTTTTGACACGGAAATTAGCTATCCAGCAATTGTTGAGGCAATAAAGTCAAAAGACCCTCAAAAATTTCTTTACACAATTGAATTTTTTCCCGAAGAAGGAAAATATCATTACGACGGCCACCGGGCTTGCGAATTAAGATTGTCTCCCCAAGAGTCAAAAAAATATAATAACATTTGTCCAAACTGCGGCAAACCATTAACCATTGGCGTTTTAAGCAGGGTTGAGGAATTGGCAGACAGGGAAGACGGTTTTAGGCCCGTTGGCGCGACCCCTTTCAAAAGTTTGATTCCTCTGGGAGAAATAATTGCCGAAGCAACAAGTCAAACAGTTGCTACAAAAAAAGTAATTGCCGAATATCAGAATTTAATTAAAAAATTTAACACAGAATTTGAGGTTTTATTAAACGTTTCCTCTCAAAATTTGCAGTCAGCTACCTTGCCTGAAATTGCCGAGGCAATAGTAAGGGTAAGGGAAGGCAAGGTGAGCGTGGAGCCGGGATACGACGGCGTTTTTGGCAAAATAAGAATTTTCTCTCAAAAAGAACAGAAAGAAAGAGCAAAGCAAAAAACATTATTTTAATAAAAATGACCAAACAAGAGGCAAAACAACGGATTGAAAAACTTAAAAAACTCATCAATCATCACCGTTATTTTTACCATGTTCTTAATAGGCAGGAGATTTCCGATGCCGCTTTGGACTCTTTGAAGCATGAATTATATCAATTAGAACAACAGTATCCTGAATTTATTACCCCGGATTCTCCCACCCAAAGAGTTAGTGGCAAGCCCTGCCAGGGTTTTGAGAAAATAAAACACAAAATTCCTATGCTTTCTCTTGAAGATATTTTTTCTGAAGATGAATTCCGGTCTTGGGAGGATTATTTAAAAAGATTGGTCCCAAATGAAACCCTTGAATATTTTTGCGAGTTAAAAGTGGATGGTTTTGCCATTAGTTTAATATACGAAGACGGAATTTTTATTGTTGGTTCTACCCGCGGCGACGGCAAAATAGGGGAGGATGTTACTCAGAATTTGAAAACCATAGAAAGCATACCCCTTCGACTCGCTCCTGAGGCGCCTGCACTGAGCGAAGTTGAAGTGAGAGGAGAGGTTTATATGGAGAAAAAGGATTTTGAAAAGTTTAAAAAAACCTATGCCAATCCCAGGAATTTGGCTGCCGGTTCCATCAGGCAATTAGACCCGAAATTAGCTGGCTCTCGGTCCCTGAAATTTTTGGCCTATGATTTAGTGAGCGAGCTTGGTCAAAAAAAACATTCTGATAAACATCGGATTTTAAAGGAATTAGGTTTTAAAACCGATGAAGGAATAATTTGCAAAAATAGAGCCGAGGTAGTAGATTATTGGCAGAAGATTACCAAAAAAAGAGAAACCCTGCCATTTCAAATTGACGGAATTGTTGTTAATATTAATGACAATAATATTTTCCAAAAACTTGGGATAGTAGGGAAAAGCCCTCGAGGAGCTAGGGCTTTTAAATTTTCTCCGGAGCAAGCCACTACTCAAATTTTGGATATTAAATTACAGGTTGGCCGGACCGGAGCAGTGACGCCGGTTGCCGTCCTTAAACCAGTTGAGGCTGGCGGCGTGACTATTTCACGGGCAACCCTACATAATGAAGATGAAATTAAAAAATTAGACGTGAAAATTGGAGATACTGTCATTATTGAGAGGGCCGGCGATGTTATTCCAGCTATTTCCAGGGTTTTGCCAGAATTAAGAACAGGTAAAGAAAAAGAATTTCATTTTCCCAGGAGCTGCCCGGTTTGCGGAGGGAAATTAATTAGACCAGAAGGTGAAGCGCTTTGGCGATGTTCTAATTCAAACTGCGGAGCCAGAAGGAGAGAATTTTTGTGTCATTTTATTTCCAAAAAGGCTTTTAACATTGAGGGATTGGGTCCCAAAATCATTGACCATCTTATAACAGAAGGATTGGTTTCAACTTCAGCTGATTTATTTGAATTGAGAGAAAGCGATCTTTTGCCCCTGGAGAGATTTGCCGAAAAATCAGCCAGAAATTTAATTGAGGCGATTCAGGCTCAAAAAGAAATTAGCTTAGCTCGTTTTATATATGCCTTGGGCATTAGAAATGTGGGAGAAGAAACAGCCCTTGATTTGGCAGAGTATTTTCTCACCTTAGAAAAAATCCAAAAATCCAGCATAGAGGATTTAGAGAAAGTAATGGATATTGGGCCAGTGGTAGCGGAATCAATATATAAGTGGTTCCGCCAGAAGCGGAATTTAGAATTATTAAAGAAACTAGAAAAAACAGGAATTAGAATTAGAATTATGAATTATGAATTAAGAATTAAGAATAAAAAATTAAGAAATAAAAAATTTGTTTTAACAGGCAGTTTAGAATCTATGACCAGAGACGAAGCAAAAAAGAAAATCCGGGAATTGGGCGGGGAAATTTCAGAATCTGTCTCAAAAAACACGGATTATGTTGTTATTGGTTCAACCCCTGGTTCAAAATACGAAAAAGCCAGAAAATTAAGGGTAAAAATCATAAACGAAAAAGAATTTTTAAAGCTTATCCGATAGATTAAATAAATATAAAATAGATTAAAATCATATCGGATAAAGGTATATCGGTTATAGACAATGTTTCAATATTTTAAAAAATTTGATTGGATATTGCTTGTTTCTGTTTTATTACTTATTGGCGTTGGTTTAATATCCATTTATAGTATTTCTTTGGGCAAGGCCGATTTTTTGAACTTTAAAAAACAATTAATTTTTGCGGGAATAGGAATTATTTTGCTCTTTTTGGTCAGTTTTTTTGACTGGCACGGGTTTAGGGAAAACCCTTATTTTATTTTAACCCTTTATCTTATTTGTATTATAGCTTTAATTGGTCTTTTCTTTTTTGTTCCGGAAATCAGGGGAATTAAAAGCTGGTATAAAATAGGACCTCTATTTTTTGACCCGATAGGAATAACTACTCTTGTTTTAACTATATTATTAGCGAAATTCTTCTCAATGAGGCATATTGAGATGTATAAATTATCTCATATCTTGCTATCCGGTTTATATGTTTTAGTCCCGTTTATTTTAATCTGGGGACAGCCGAACTTGGGTTCGGCTTTAATTTTAATTGTTTTATGGGTTGGAATTTTGGTGCTCTCGGGCATTAAGTTGCGGCATTTTTTTATCTTAACTTTATGCGGAATTTTGGTTTTAATTTTAAGCTGGCAATTCGTTTTAAAGGATTATCAAAAGAAGCGAGTTATAAGCTTTTTAGCGCCTCAATTTGAGCCCCTTGGGATAAACTGGAGCCAAAATCAAGCAAAAATCGCTATTGGTTCTGGCGGTTTTTGGGGTAAAGGCATTGGAAAGGGTTCTCAATCCCAGTACGGATTTTTAACAGAACCCCAGACTGATTTTATTTTCGCGTCTATTGCCGAGGAATTCGGCTTAATGGGAGTAATATTATTGCTGTTTTTGTTTGGGGCCTTGGTCTGGCGGATTATGAGAGTGGCAATGTTTAGCGCTTCAAATTTCCCGCGACTTTTTGCCTCTGGTTTGACTATTTTTTTAGTGGCTCAAATTTTTATCCATATTGGGATGAATTTAGGTATTTTGCCGGTCATCGGCATATCTTTACCCTTGATTAGTTACGGAGGAAGTAATTTAATTGCTGTTTTACTTGGAATCGGTATTTTACAAAGTATTCGAGTTCATTAGAAATTCCTCCCCTATCGGTAAAAATGAGATAGGGAAGGGGTTAAATAAGCCATATTTGTTATCCGATAGTTATCCACAATAACCCCTGTTGACAGGGGTTTTTAGCTTAGCGATAATAAAGTAATAAAGATATGTCAAGAATAGAAAAAGAAGGCAAATTTATATCTCTTCAGGAAGCAGTAAAATTCTGCGAGCACTCGCAGGAGTATTTGAGTTTGCGCGCCAGACAGGGAAAATTGAAAGCAGTGAAATTTGGCAGAAACTGGGTGACAAAAAAAGAATGGCTGGATACATATATGGCGAGCGCCGAAAATTATAAAAATAATATTAAAAATAACGGAAAAAAGCTCAAGAAACTGAGGGAGGTTAAGGCAATAAGAAAAGAGGTTTTTCCTCCGAAAAATCTTCCGGTTGGCAATGTGGTTAGCGAGTTTTTTCAAACATATTTTCAAAAACCAAATTTTCATTTTGGATTTGCCTTGGCAATGGTTTTGGTTTTGATGATTGCTGCCGTTGGATTATTGGGTAAGGATTCTTTGAAGACCGTAACAGATGACGTTGCAAACGTGATGTTGGTTGCAGAATCAAAAATATCAGAAGATGAAATTTATTCTGCTGCCGTTTATGATACAGCCGGTGTCTTTAAAAATTATTTCAAATGGATTATTCAGAATCCTGTAGTAAAAATAATTGAGAAGAATGTAAAATTTGTTTGGCAGAACGGCAGAGAAGGATATAAAGAATTTGTTTTGAATTGGCTTAGACCGTCTAAGCCCGAGCCGGCCAAAGAGGGCTTGGTGGTAATTCCTTCAACCGAGAAAGATGAAGAAATAAAAGTAAAAATAAAAGAAAGTTTTTCCGATGAAGTGAAAGTGGAGCTGACAGACAAGACCTCAGGAATTATTACCCCGGTTTTTAAGACAGGAGAAGGAGATAGATATCTTTATATCTTAGTGCCGATAAAAAATTGATGTCAACCCAAAAATATTTAATTGTAATAATACTTTGTTGTTTGCTCGGCGCTTATTCAGTTGACGCTGATGTGATGGAAAGCCAGAATTACCGGCTTGAGTCGGATGAAATTAATATGGGAGCAATCGGAGAAATGAGGGATTTTTCAAAAACAGATCAGAATTTGCCAGAGGGACCAATTGTTATTTTTACTCATAAAATATCTGTTTGGGAAATAATGTTTGGCAGCGCTTTAGCATTACTAATTTTAGTTTTTGTTTATTATCTTGTCCTTAAAAAGCGCTTATCTTTGAAATAATGAAAAGAGGTTTTTTTAAAAAAGTTTTTTCTGTCGCCACTATTTCTTTTTTGCTTTTTTTATGGCTTTCGGTTTTTCTTTTTTTTCCGAATTTGATTGTGAAAGCTCAAGGGATGACAAGCACGAATTATAAAATTATATCAAGCGATATTAATGCCGGCGGCAGGGATGACCAGACGTCAACAACTTATAAAATGCAGGATACCATTGGCGGGATTGCAACAGGAATTTCAGAAAGCGCTCTTTATAAACTAATGGCTGGT
>PEYC01000033.1 GCA_002774555.1 Candidatus Nealsonbacteria bacterium CG08_land_8_20_14_0_20_36_22 | reverse complement strand
TTTATGTTGATACTTGTGCCGAAGGGAAGGATATGTTTTCCCTGGCAGCTTTTTCGTCTAATGCCGCGAGTATCACTGAGCCAATTTCAATAACTGAGGGAAGGGAAATGCTTAAAAAAGACATTCTTTCTCTTTCAGCCGGCGGGAGCACTAATGTTGGCTCGGGGCTAACAATAGCGCTGGGTCATCTCTCTTCTTGTAACCTCAAAGATAAAAGAGCTGTTTTAATGTCTGATGGCATGCACAACACCGGTACCTACAAACCCGAGGTTGCTGAGTTTCAGAACAAGGGCTGGCCAATTGATACAGTGGCTTTCGGTAGAGATGCTGACCAAGAAATGCTTTCTTGGATTGCCTATCAGACAGGCGGTAGTTTTTACCCGGCCGAGACGTCTGATATTGCTAGCGTTTATCACAAGCTCAATGTTTTAGGCCACAATGGCTCGGTTTATCGGAGTTACAATGATTTTATCAAAACAGGAGAAAAGTTGACCTATGATATTCCGGTTGAGCCAGATATGAAAAAATTAGGATTTTTCACTAACTGGCAAGGAAGTAAAATGGAGACAATCCTCTTTTCTCCTAACAAAACAGTGATAAACCGCTCTAACATCAGCCAATATGGCAGATTTGTTGAAGGCCAAACCCACAGTTGCTTTGAGCTCAATAATCCTCAAGTTGGACCCTGGCAAGCTCTGATTACTGGCTATGACCTTCCTCCTAAAGGAGAACAGATTAACTTTCACTCTTTTTGCCAGTCAGATGTTTTCTCTAATATTTTGGGCTTTCAACCAAATTACTCCCAGAATCAAGAGGTCCGAATTGGGGTGAGGTTGGCAGAAGTGATAAACGGCCGTCTTTCTCCGATAAGAGGGGCCCAGGTTACAGCTGAAGTTAAGAAACCTTCTATGTCTTTGAGTAAATTTATTTCTGGTAATAGGCAGGGAAGACTCCAGTCAGCAGACCTCTTGGAGATTTTTAGAGAGATTTCCGGCTCTGCTCAAAAAATTACTCTTTTTGATGACGGTTCTCATCAGGACGTTAGTCCCGGAGATGGGATTTACGCCAATACCTATACTGACACCACTCTCAACGGTCCTTATTTAGTGACAATTGATTGCCAGGGTTCGACTTCTCAAGGAGGGCCAGTGAAAAGAACCCTTCAGGAATCTTTTCAGGTCGGACCAATTGAGCAAAATTCCTTCACGATTAGTGATTTCCTCAACTTACTAAATCAAGGGAGTATTGGTGAGCAAATGCCCCAGCTAATACCAGTACCAGGTCAGGAGCAACAAACTGATCAAATTATGAACACTTTGCTCAACCAGCTCCTCAGAAAGAAGTGATTGTTGGAACTAACTTTTTTTGGGTTTTGCTAAAATAAGATTATTCTACTGATTAATCTACTGAGAGTGTTTTTCAGTATAACAATTGCAAAATTAAATAATTTCAGAAAGGAGTAAGAAATGAAAAAAGTAAAGTTAGTTTGGGTAATAGTTATTTTGATTAGTGGGTTGCTTTTGGGAGGTTGTGAAAGCGAGGCCGGCAAAGGAGCAGCTCTTGGTTCTCTGGCCGGCGCCGGTATCGGCGCTATTGTTGGCCACCAGTCAGGCAAAACCACTGAAGGAGCTCTAATTGGTGGAGCAGTAGGTGGTGGCGCTGGTTATATCTTTGGCAGCCAAAAAGACAAGAAAAAAACAGATGCTGAAATAAGTGGTATTCGTCAGGAAATGAATGTTGTTACAGTCAACGTCACAAACAGCAACGGTTCAATCACGCCAGTCCAACTAACTAGACAAGGGGTTGGATACGTAGGCCCCAGAGGTGAATTCTATAACCATTTGCCTACCCCGGACGAATTAAAACCAATTTACGGCTTTTAGCCGAAAGGCGCGGGAGATGAAAATCTCAACCGCGCCATTTTTTTAAAAAATTTGACAAAGTTCTTTCGGTTTGTTAAATTAAAATCAGTTGCTGAGAGCGTTCCTCGGCAAAAACAGAACCTTGAAAATTGAATAAATTTAGAAAGAAAGGAAAATATTATGACAACAAAGATTGAGTGGGTTAAGAAAATTTCACCGGCAATTTATGGACTCGCGCTTGTTTGTTTTTTTCTGCCATTTAGTCACATTTCCTGCCAAGGAGAAAAGATTGCCACACTTACTGGAGTTCAGTTGGTGACGGGCACGACAATTGGATCACCGGAGATGTCCTTCGGAAGTAGAGAAAATAGGCAGGTTGATCCAGAACCATTAGCAATTTTGGCATTTCTCTGTACGTTTGGGGGAGTTGGTGTGAGCGTCCTAAGAGGGAAGAAGGGCGTACTGGCCTCGGCTATAACTGGTTGTCTGGGACTAACTTCTTTGCTTCTCCTTAGAACAAAAATAGATAACGAAGTGCTAAGAGAAGGCGAAGGGGCGTTCAGGGTAGAGTATGGTATAGGATTCTGGTTGGCATTGCTCCTTTTTATCGCTGCTATCGGACTTAATGCTTTCCTCTTTTCTCAGTTGAGAAAAAAGGAAGAAGAGACAGTTATAGATGATTTATTGATTAGACATTAGTAATTAGAAATTAGAGCATTTCAAACAAGGGCTGGATTTTCCAGCCCTTCTTTTTTGAATTATAAGAAGAATTGTGATAAAATATAATCAATATGAAACCTACTTCTCTAAAAGATGTAAAAATAAGAAAGGTTCGTAAAAGTAGGCTTTAGATTATCAAAGATATTTATTTTTCTCAAGTTCTAATTTCCTTATATCAGCCAACCTCGTTTTTATGGGTAGGTTGTATTTCTCAGCTAATTTTTTACATTTTTTTAATCCTTCTTTAACCTTATCTGTCGCCTCAACTCTAAAACCATTCTTCGCCAAAAATATGCTATTTCTTCCTTCAGCTGCTCCAATATCTAAAGCAATACCTTTCGGCGCATATTTTAGTACCTCTTTTAAACCCACTTCTGGTTTTGAACCCCAATAAAATTTCTTTTCTTTATATTCTTTCGTCCACATTTTATTTTATGTCTTTAATTTATTCATTATAACATAATTAAAAAAACAGTTATTATTTTTGGCAACCTTTCTGTTTTAGATAGAGTTTATTTTATGGTATAAAATTGGTTCTGAAAATTTGACAAGGTTGGTTGATTTGGTAAGATAAAATCGTAAACAGAACTTATGCCTAGGAAAATAACTCAACAATTAAATAAAAAAGAAATTGAGAGGCTCCTCAACCAACAGACCGTTGTTATTCTTAACGCAGTAGATGAGAAAGTTGGAGCTTTAGATAAAAGATTTAATTTAGTTGACCAGAGATTTAATTTTGTTGATCGAGAGATAATAACCCTAGAGAAAAGACTTGAGAAAATGGAAATCCGGATAAACCAGAAAATTGATAAACTTACTACCACTTTGGATAAATTTTTAAAAAGAATCACTGATTTAGAGGACGAATTTACATTAATGAAAGCTGATCTTAAAAGAGTTAAAGTAATTCTCCGAGAAAAATTAGGAGTGACATTAGATTAACAGAATTAATATCGATTGTTTCAACTGCCGGAAGGCAGTTTTGTTTTAGTCGGAATCCAATTTATGGTATAATTGGTCTCAAAAATTTGACAAGATTGGTTGGGTTTGGTAGATTAAAATCAGCACGTTGAGAGCGTTTCTCAGCTTTGAAAAGTGAACCTTGAAAACTTAATAAAATAAAGGAGATGTTAAATGAGACGTTTATCTGAAAATCAAAAATTAATAGCCTCGACTTTTACGCAAACAATAATAAATAAGAGAAGTGCTATTATTTATCACTCTCTTTTTGGCAATCCTAATATCATTACTTTCCCTGCATTAAAGCTTTTTAAAATTTTTCATCGGGCTTGTTCTCTTGCAGATGTGAGGAGGAATTTTGATATAGAGGGGTTGGACGAGGCAATCCAAATTTTAATAGATGGTTTTTTTCTTAACCCCGAGGGCTTTAATGAAAGAGGGTTTTTGCACAAATTAATGCAAAGATATAAAAAAGAGGTAAAGAATGGACATTTAATCAATTTTCTTTCTTTGGTTATGTCAGAGGTATGTAACTTTTCTTGTTCTTATTGTTTTGCCAATAAAAAGCTTATCGATAATGGTTTTTCTAACCAGCGGTGCGAATTAATGGGTTTTAAAACTGCGCAGAAAGCAGTTGATATATTCTTTGAGCTGATGAAAGAACATGATAAACAAGATGTTACGATAAATTTTGGTGGGGGCGAGCCGTTGCTTAATTTTAAAACCATTCTTCAAATACTATCTTATGTAAAGAGAAAATATTCTGGTCAGTATAATATAACTTTTGTCCTAAATACTAATTGTTCAAAAATAACAGAGAGAATCGCTTCAGTATTAAAACAATATAAGGTAAATATTGCCACTAGCTTAGACGGGCTTAAACCAGGAAATGATGCGGTTAGGATTTATCGTGATGGCAGAGGAACATTCGATGATATTTTAAAAGGATGGAAGATGTTGAAAAAG
>PEYC01000019.1 GCA_002774555.1 Candidatus Nealsonbacteria bacterium CG08_land_8_20_14_0_20_36_22 | reverse complement strand
ATCCTACCCTTTCTAAAAACTCAGGGCAAGCAAAAAACCGCCTAGGTGGCGACTTTTTTATTTTCTCCTATCTTTATTATTCTTGTTTTTTCTTTGTTAATATCACAAAAAGGACAATTCATAATTTTAATTATTTAAAAATCAGAGTTGACACTATCTTTTTATAATTATACTTTTTCAAAAATGGCTCAATTTCCGAATATTTTTTGCCTGCCAACAATCCTCCGGCAAAAACTTCTTCTTGAGTAACGTCAACCAAACAAAAGTCCGGTATTTTAAAACTATTTTTTTCTTGTCGTGAATTAAATTCAAAGTCAACTACACCAAGCCCCTGCAAATCGTCTAAATAAATATCTATTTCTGCCGTTTTGCCGTTAAAAGGATAAAAATGGCGGATTTTCCTAAATTTCTTCCCTTTAATTTCAGAAAGTTCGTCAAACTCTTCTTTTGTTAAAGAAATAGAATACTCTCCCTGTTCTGAGGAATCTTTCCCGACCAAAGGATATTTCTTGGTAATTTCAAAAACATCTCCTTTTTTTCGTATTCTTAAAACTGGGTGCCTTGCAAACTCTGGAATATAAATATCAATAATCTCAATCGATTTACATTTTTCCAACCCCACAGGAATGTTTCTTAATAAAAATGTTCTTTCTAATTCTATTTCCATAAATTTATTTTTTACCCCATAGTCAGCTTTGCTGCACTATCGGGGCTCAATGAATTTTTCGACTTTTATGCGTAAATATTATTACACTATAGTATAATTTTCACCTAAAATCAAATATAGGAGCTGTGGATAACTTTCGGTTTTCTTTCGGTATGAATTTGGTATAATAAATTAAAGTGTGAATAACTAATATGCTTACCAAAAGACAAAAACAAATATTGGGTTATATTACAAAATTCATTAAAAAAAATGATTATGCTCCTTCTTTAGAGGAAATAAAGGAGCATTTTAAATTATCTTCGGTAGCCACCGTCCACCAGCATATAGAAACATTGAAAGAAAAAGGAGTTTTGAAAAAAATAGAAAACCAGCCGCGTTCAATCGAATTAAATAATAAAAGAAAAGAATTGGGATTAATAACTATCCCCCTCCTTGGTACCATCGCCGCCGGACAACCAATTGAAGCAATAAAAGAAAAAGAAACAATTAAAGTACAAAAAAATCTTCTTTCAAAATCCGGCGAACATTACGCCTTAAAGGTCCAAGGAAATAGCATGATTGACGAAGGAATTTTTGACGGTGATACCGTAATAATTAGAAAGCAACCAGACGCAGAAAATGGAGAGACAGTAGTTGCTTTAATAAACGGAGACGAAGTAACTTTAAAGAAAATTTATAAAGAAAAAGGTGGTTTTCGATTACAACCCGCTAATCCCGATATAAAACCGATTTTTACAAAGGAATTAACTGTTCAAGGAAAGGTTATTAGTGTTATAAGAAATTTTGAGGAACTAAAAGAAAGCATTAAATCTCCGGAAACAAAAGAATTAGAAAATTTATATCCCGATGCAAAACTTTTAAAAAAAGAGCGGAAAGTAAAAAATCGTGCACTTAAAGAAGAAATAAGGGGGGGGACCAAAAACTATAAAAAATCTGTTATAGTTAAAGAATCCGAAGCGATTAATGATTTTATTAACAAGATTATCTGTGGTGACAGCGAAGAAGTAATAAAAAAAATTCCTAAAGATTCTATAGACATAATTATTACTTCCCCTCCTTACAATTTTGGTCTAGAGTATGAAAATGATAAGAAAAACGATGCTATAAGATGGAACGATTACTTTAAAAAATTAAATGTAATTTGGAAAGAATGTGTCCGTGTGCTAAAGCCTAGCGGGCGTTTTTGCTTAAATGTTCAACCTCTATTCTCCGACTATATACCAACACATCATCACTTTTCAAAACAATTACTTGATTTAGGTCTTTTATGGAAAGGTGAAGTTTTATGGGACAAACATAATTATAATTGTAAATACACTGCTTGGGGAAGCTGGAAAAGTCCAAGTATGCCTTATTTGAAATATACTTGGGAGTTTATTGAAATTTTCTGTAAAGAAACACATAAAAAAATTGGTGACCCTCAAAATATTGACATTACGGGTGACCAATTTAAAAAATGGGTTTATGCAAAGTGGGATATCGCCCCCGAAAGAAACATGAAAAAATACAAACACCCGGCTATGTTTCCTGAAGAGTTGGTCGCTAGATTACTAAAGTTATTCAGTTATAAGAATGATATTGTTCTAGATCCGTTTAATGGGGCAGGGACTACTACTGCGGTGGCGAAAAGATTAAATAGAAGATATTTAGGAATAGATATTTCAAAAGAATACTGTCAAAAAGCAACCCAAAGAATAAACGAAACCCTTTTCTAATTTTTATTTATATTTTTTTAACAATTCCTTGAAAGTTTGTGTTGCTTTATGTAGGCTTTCTTTTGTTATAGGCTTATAATATTCCTGCATATGAATGGGCTGATCTGTTTTTCTTTCTCCTGAAAGTAAAGTAATAATATGAAGATCAATATCAAAATATGAAAGTAAAGTATGGGTAGGCAAACTACCAAATGTTACGTCTTTTAAATAAGAATAGTCACCCCCTAATTGGCTCTCTAGCTGCAATAAAACGCATTTTAGATTTGGATATATTTCCCGACGTAATAAAAAGTCAATGAGTATCCTCTTAAACATGGCGTTTTCCGTATAGGCCTTACACTCCACCCCTATTACAAACTTACTATCAATGCTTATACAAACATCTGTTCTAAGTAAATAGTGATATTTATCAATATTTTCACTTACATATTTCCTTACTGTTGTATTTTTTATTTTATCTACATAGGCTTTTTTATCGGTATTCTCACCGGCCGTTTTTCAAAAGAAATTCTTTTAGGATCGCCACCTAATAATTTCCACCCTAATAAAGCTATTTCTTCGGTTATGCTTTCTACAAGCTTCCCTTTCCCAGCCCTAATAATGCCTCCGTACGCCCTATTTATTTTATTTGTTCTAGCCCTCTTATTAATACCTTTAACTAAATATTCGTAAGTATTTATTATTCCTTCTATTTCTTTTTCAAATTTTTGATTATTATTTTTCATAATCTCTTTATTCTATTTTAATTCTTTTTATGTTTTTATACATCCCGGCGTGGCCGGGGATGATAAAATCAACGAGCTGTAAAACTTTTTGCCGGCTTGCTTTCAATTTAACTCATTTTTGGGTTTTTAGCAATTTTTTGCTAAGTGATTTCTGGCGAAAATAAAAAAGCCCGAGCTAAACCCTGGCCTGTAGGCTCCGCGGGCTGGCGGCTATTAGAACCTGTTTAGTGAATTCTATTTAATTTTCTTCCACATTTTCTTTTCTATATTCAAAGTAAGAATAAATAACCGTATAAATCACAACAAAAATCACGGGAATGAGAACAAAAAATAAGGCAAGACCCGGAAAGAAAATTCCTAAAAGGGCAATTATTCCGCTAATTTTAAACAACCTTCCTCCAATTTTATGGGTTTTTTCCCAAACCTTTTCACTGCTCATTGTCCAAGGCGTTCTGATGCCAATAAACCAGTTTCTTTTGGCTTTCTCAATCAAAATGCCGCAGTAAAAAAAGAGAATGCCAAAGGCAGGCGCTAAAACCTGATTCATGCTGAATTTAACGCCGAAATTCCAGAAAATCGTCAAAAGATAAAGATAAAATAAAAAAAGGATGATAAGAACTACAAAACCGTCAAAATATTTTCTGAATTTTTCAATGTTCGCCTTTAAAGGGTCTATTTTGGGAATGAGCAAAAAAAGCAAAAACAAAACAACAGAGATAAATGGCATCAAAAACAATCCCCAAAACCTTGAGATATAGCCGTCAACCTCTCCTTTAAAATTCCAATGAGAAGCCATTTTCTCTGGCATCTGAGGATAAATATATAATCCGATTATAAATGAAATTAAAATAATCGCTAAAATAATTAAATTACTTTTCTTCATGGTTGGGTTTTACTAAACCTATTTCGTTATTTATTTTCCCAATAGCTCTCTGCTTCCTTTTCCAGTTTTTCAAGGCGGGTGTAATAATCCGGAAATTCGTTTAAATGAGCCAGGGCAATTTTTCCAGTCATTAAAGGGTCGTCATTAGTGACATTAGTGTGGAGGTCACGCAAGCCATGTTCTAACTCAACATCCATACCAATTCTAAACTGTTCTATATTATATTTAGACCAATCAATACCAAGCATCTCTCCAATTTTTTTAGCTTCCTCGTTTGTAAAATGTTTTTTAGGTTCCATAGTGTTTTTTATTTATCTTATTCTTTTTTTATTTTACCTCCACGCCAGAAGTTTTGCAAACTTTGATGCGGGGCAAATAAAAAAGCCTGAAAAGGTTTTAGCCTTTTCAGGCCGGAAGGAATCGTTTCCCATTGCAGGAAACGTTGTGTGAACGTATTATAAAAAAAGCCTATTTTAAAAGAACTACATTCTATTTTTATTTTATCTTATATCATAAAAATTTGTCAAGTTCTGTGGAAAAATCCACTCATTGACGACTAAAAGGTTCGAACATCTTGTTCGGGGTGCTTGAATTTGAACTCTGCTCCGGGGGCGCGATTCGAACGCGCAACCCACTCCTTAACAGGGAGTCGCTCTACCGTTGAGCTACCCCGGAATGTGTCTTTATTTTACAAAATTCAAGGTAAAAATCAATAACCTTTTAATTTCTTTAGTTTTTTATGTCCTCTGATTCGTTCCAGGGCCTTAGCTTCAATTTGGCGAATTCTTTCTCGGGTCACCTTAAACTCCTGTCCTACTTCCTCCAAAGTATAAGTAATCCCATCATCCAAACCAAATCTCATTGATAATATCTTTTGTTCTCTGGGAGTTAAATCTGTTAAAATTTCTTTTAGTCGTTCTTGAAGCAGTTTTCTGGCTGCTTGAACAGAAGATGAGACGGTTTTTTCGTCTTTGATAAATTCTGCCAAAATACTATCTTCATCCTCCCCTCCTACCGGCATCTCCAAAGAGACCGTTTCTTGGGAAATTTTCATAATATGATAAACCTTAACAACGTCAATGCCCATTTCAGCTGCAATTTCTTCGGCCAAAGGCTCTCTGCCCAAATTTTGCAGTAAGGCACGTCTTGCTTTAGTGTACTTGGCAATGGTTTCTATCATATGAACGGGTATCCTGATTGTTCTGGCCTGGTCTGCCAGAGCCCTGGTAACTGCTTGTCTTATCCACCAAGTAGCATAAGTTGAAAATTTATAACCTTTTCGCCAATCAAATTTCTCTACTGCCCTCCTTAGACCAATATTCCCTTCCTGGATTAAATCCAAAAGGGTAAGATTTGGGGACTTGTTAACATATCTTTTGGCAATAGAGACCACCAACCGCAAGTTGGCTCGCATTAATTTGTTCATTGCCTCCTTATCCCCTTTTTCAATCTTTCTGGCAAGTTCTTTTTCTTGTTCGGCAGTTAAAAATGGCACCTTACCGATCTCTTTTAAATAAAGCTGGATTGGATCTATTTTTGCTTCTTCCATTTTCAAAGGTCTTCCTAATTTGGTTTTTTCCTCTGTTGCTAAAAACTGTTTCGTCTCTTTAACTTCAATGCCTTCTTTTTCTAAATCGTTGTAAAGTCCCTCTAAACCCTTAATGTCTTTCTCTATGTTTGGAAAAAAATAAAGAATTTCAGAGGTAGTAACAAATCCCCGCTGTTTTCCTTTATTAAACAGGGTTTGAATTTTTTCTTCCAGAAAAACTTCTTTCTTCCGAACAGTTCTTTTCTTTTTTAGAGTTTTCTTTCTTGGCATAGATTATAAAATTTATGAACTAATTCTTGAACCTTTTCAAAATTCTTTTCCTCTTCTGCATTTTTAATTTCTTTGGAAATATCGTCTAATTTATTTTTTAATGCCAGCGTCCTAATTTCTTGCAGACAATTTTTAAATTCGGTTTTAATCTTATCGTTGTCAATTTCCAAAAATTCTGTTTTGAAAGATAAATAATTCATTTTATCTCGCAATTCTTGAGAAAGCTCGTCTTGTTTTTCTTTGCCCCAAAAATAATTAATCAATTTTATGGTTGGAAGAGATAACAGAACAAAATCATCTTCTTTAACTAAACTAAAGTTTTCAGAACGTTTGAAAGCCAAGGTGAGCAAATATTCTTCCAAAAGTTCTCTCCTGGTTTTTTGGGGCGAGGAAACGACCTCCTTATCGCCAAATTCGTCCTGAGAAAAATTAATCTTTGAAAGCTCCTCTAAAATATCTTCTTCTTTTGTCCCTAAGACCCTTGTCAAGCTCTGAATCCAAAAATTCTGTTCTATTTTATTTGAAATTCTTTTAATAACCGGCAGTAAAATTTTGGAAATTCCTATTTTGCCATCCAAGGTATTTTTATCAAAGCGAGCTAAAGTATTCTCAAAATAGAAATCGTGAATTGATTTCGCCTTCTCAATTAAATTCTGCCATTCTTGAGGATTTTCCGAAATAACATCGGCCGGGTCTTTATCTTTTGGCATCGTGATAATTTTAATATTAAAGTCCTGGCTTTGAGCCAAATCAATTCCCCGTTTGGTGGCGTTATCTCCGGCAATATCCATATCAAAGGCGGTCAAAAGGTTGTCAGAATGCCTTTTAAGAATATTTAATTGCCAAGGAGTTAAAGCGGTGCCGGAAGTAGCAACCACATTTTCAAAACCTGCTTGATGGGCCGTAATCACATCCATATAGCCCTCAACTAAAATACAGCTATCTTTTTTTCTAATTTCTTTTCCGGCTTTATTTAAACCGTATAAAACCCTACTCTTATCATAAAGAAGAGTGTTTGGAGTATTTACATATTTAGCGACATCATCGTATTTTTGATTTTTGATTTTTGATTTTTGATCTTGAAACACCCTCGCCCCAAACCCTATCACCTGGGAAGCTAAATCAAAAATGGGAAAAATGATTCTTCCCCGAAATCTATCATAAAAATTATTAGTTTTCTCAGATTTTAAAATTAAACCAGCCTGGGCTATCTCTTCTCTTTCACAACCCCTACCAACTAAAAAATCAGAAAGACCTTCCCATGTGTCAGGCGCATATCCCAAACGCCATTCTTTGATTGTTTCCTCTTTTACTCCCCGGGATAAAAGATATTTTTTTGCTTCCCTACCAGTTGAACTTTCTTTAAGTTGTTTTTCAAAAAAACGGCAAGCCAAATCGGAAATCTCGTAAAGACGCTGTCTCTGGCTTATTATTTTTGGGTCTTGTTTTTTAAGTTCTACCCCTGCTTTCTGGGCTAAAATCCGCAAAGCATCGCCAAACTCAACACCTTCAATCTCTTTTACAAAACCGAAAATGTCTCCGCCTTTTTGACATCCAAAACAATGCCAGATTTGGCGGGCTGGCGAAACGAAAAAAGACGGTTTATTTTCCGAATGAAAAGGACAAATAGCCCGATAATTAGCCCCGGCTTTTTGAAGTTTAATATAGTTGCGGATAACCTCCACTATATCCAGCCGGCTCTTGATTTCGTCAACAGGAGAATTTAGCATAACTATTATGGCTTATATTGAAAATTCCTGCTATAATAATAAATTATAATAACTTTTTAACTAAAAAGCAAGTAATATATATGGAAAAAAAAGAAGGGTCTTATAAAAAACGACTAAAGATTTTATTTGTTTCTTCAGAGTCCGCTCCCTTTGCCAAGGCAGGAGGTTTGGGAGATGTTTTATTTTCTCTGCCGCTGGCTTTGAGAAAATTAGGCCAGGACGCCAAGATTATGATACCGCGCTACGCTACGATTGATCCAAAGGTCTATAAATTGGAAAC
>PEYC01000041.1 GCA_002774555.1 Candidatus Nealsonbacteria bacterium CG08_land_8_20_14_0_20_36_22 | reverse complement strand
TTGATTTAAGTTCTAATGAAGGAATTTTTTACGGTATTAACACGCACAATGATTCTTTGGTTCTGTTTGACCGTTTCACTTTGGCTAATGCCAATGAAGTGATATTCGCAACCTCGGGCGCCGGGAAATCGTACGCAGTTAAATTAGAAATCCTAAGATACCTAATGTTAGGAGTTGACTCAATTATAATTGACCCGGAGAATGAGTATAAGTTTTTGGCAGAAGCAGTTGGAGGGTCTTTTTTTAATATTTCTTTGTCTTCCTCTCACCATATCAATCCTTTTGACCTGCCGCCTCCCAGAGAAGATGAAAAACCAGAAGACGTCTTAAGGACAAATATTATTAATTTAGTTGGACTGATGAGAATAATGCTGGGTGGCTTAAGCCCAGAAGAAGATGGGATTATGGATAGGGCCTTAACTGAGACCTATGCTGCCAAAGACATTACTCTGGATTCAGATCCAAAAAAATGGGGTAAAGAACTTCCTTTTCCTTTAATGAGCGATCTGGAGTCAGTGCTTTCCACAATGGAAGGAGCCGAGTCATTGGTAAAACGACTCCAAAGATTCACTAAAGGCGTCTATTCTCAGTTTTTTAACCAGCCGTCCAATATAGATGTGAAAAACCGGTTGGTTGTTTTCGGAATCAGAGATATGGAAGACGAATTAAGGCCAATGGCTCTCTTTATAATTTTAAGATATATCTGGAAAACAATTACTTCCGAATTAAAAAAACGTCTGCTTATTGTAGATGAGGCCTGGTGGCTGATGAAAAATGAAGATGGAGCTTCTTTCTTGTTCGGCACGGTAAAACGGGCAAGGAAATACTGGCTTGGCGTAACTACTATTACTCAAGATGTTAATGATTTTATGAAATCAGAATACGGCAAACCGATTATCACCAACTCTTCTTTGGCTCTTTTAATGAAACAAAGCCCTGCCACAATTAATGTTGTCCAGCAAACGTTTAATTTAACCGAAGAAGAAAAAATGCTTTTACTGGAATCACCGGTTGGCGAGGGAATATTTTTTGCCGGCACCAAACATGTTTTAATTAAGGTCTTGGCTTCTTATACAGAAGACCAAATCATTACTACTGCGCCTGAAGAAATCCAAAAAATAAAACAAGCTAAAAGAGAAATTGGAGAATAATTATGGCAGAAGAAATTCTCCCCCTAAAAACTCCCGTCCCAAAAAAGAAAGGTGGCTGGTTCCAGAAAATCCCGGGTGATATTCTTTTATCCCCAGGCGGAATGGTTTTGATTTTTCTGGCTCTTATTATTGAAATTATTGACTGGATTCCGCTTCCATTGATTGACCAAATAATAGAACTGCCATTGGAACTAATGTTTATTGTTTTGTTAGTTGTAATAACTAAAACCTCTTTTAAATCATTGCTCATTCCTTTTATCATTGAACGGATTCCAATAATAAGCGACATCCTCCCAACCTGGCTTATTAGAATGTTTGTGTAATATGCTTTTTTTTATTTTGGAAATAATTTATCCGAGAATCCCCGGAGCTCTACCACCACAGGATTTTCTCTTGTCCGCTGCTCCAGAGAACATCCTTTCTCTTTATATGAAGTACCTGGCCAACCTCTCTATTTGGGCGGCCGGCATTTTGGCTTTAATAATGCTGGTTTACGGCGGCATTCTTTATTTATTTTCAACCGGCAAACCAGGAGCAATGGTTACGGCTAGAAACCAAATAATAAGCGCTTTTTTCGGCCTTCTGCTTGTGCTTTCTTCTTTTTTAATTCTGAAAACCATTAATCCTGAATTTGTAATCCTCAAACTGCCCTCTTTGCAAGCCCCTCAGATTTCTTTGCCGCCAGAGATAAAACCGCCGGAAATAACGGCAATCCAAACTTCAATTGACGCTGAAATGCCTTTTTCCAGAATAATTGAAAAACTCTTTGAAACATATATTTCCGAGTATCCCCAACCAAAAGACTCAATAGAGCCAAGAATGTTAAGAATTAAAAACATTAGCCGAGCCGTAATTGGAGAAGACAAAGATAAAGGGCTGGCAGATAAATTAAAAGAACAAAGCGAGAAATTGAAAAACTATTCAGGCGACTGCCAATGTAGCCAAACAAGACCCTGTTGCGAAATTTCTGATCCTGGTCCTGGCTGTAAAGACAATGCTTGTCATAGTAAGCTTGGTACAACCAGCGATCCCTGTAAAAAAGTTAGGGCAGATATCCAGAAAGCGGAAGAAGAAAATTTAAAGACAATTTATAAAGGAATAGAGATTGTCCAATTTGACGAGGAAGGGCAGAAAGAAAAAATTACTACCAGTTTAGTAAAAGAACAAACCAAGACAGAAGAAGAAATCCGATTCTTAAAAGAATGGTTAGATAGATTAAAAAGAGCAGAAAAATTTATTTTAGAATGCCCGAAAAGGTCATTAAATAGTTTGGCTCAATTTTATTCCAAAAAGGATTATTTTGACAGTCAAAAATGGATAACAAGAGAAACTAAATTCTGGGGCGATGTCAGTATCAGATATTACACAGGCAAAAATACCCAAAATCAGTATGGCAGTTGGTACAGTGTGCCAAGCAAAGAAATAGGAACTGATTTTGCTACTTTTTACTGTTCAATAAGCGGAACAATGGAGCAAGTTCCTTCTTATTCAACCTTAACTCAAAGCCAACAGCAAGCTAGTCAGCTATCTGAGGAGGAAGTTGAAGAGGTTTTATCAGAAGAAATGGCTTGTTCAAAAGAAGCTCCGGTTGGTGAAATTATTGATAGAACAAAAAGAGTAACCCAGCTTTTAATAGATAAAATGGAAGTGCTTTTGGGAAAAGAGAAAGAGTTAATTGATGCGGTTGATAAATTACAGGCTTTAGTTAGTCAGTGTAGTTCTCAAAGGTGTTATTCCTATTGCCATAAAATGTTTGGAGGTGCCTGTATAAAACGTGCTCAAAATGCTCCCCAATATCTTGAAGGGCCCTGCCCAAAAACAAAAATTGACGACCAACTCAAAAAAGTCCAAAGAATTTGGCAGGAAATAAAAGATATAATAGAGGGCAAAAAAATGAGTGGACAGGAAACGCCAAAAGAAAAGGTAGAAAAAATGGGAATCATCCCTTTAATTGATGAAATAATACCAGAAATATTAAATGATTTGGAAGAGAAAGTCAGACAGCCGATGCATGAATGCAGCAGTAAAAATTGGGCTGAACAAACCAAATCTTTGTTTAATTGTATCCAGGCAAAAGGAGCGATTAAACCTGGAGGCAAGGTAATTTTTGATTGTTGTAGGATAGAATCTTTAGACAATCAAGGAAATTTAATCCAAACTGTTTATGGTGATTGTTTTGAAGAATGTTATTTGGAAAAGGGTATAGAAAAACACAGAGAATGCGTCCAGACTTGTTTAGACAAGAAAGCTCAAGTTTTAGACGACCAAGAGCTCTCTCGCTGTACCCACGAACTTAACTTCTATTGCTGCCCCTAAAAAAAATATGCCTTCAATTATTCAAACCGTCCAAAATATCTACACCTATATCATCTCTATTTCCGGGATAATCGCCTTGGCGGCTTTAATTTGGGCCGGGATTTTATATCTAACTTCAACTGGCAAGCCGGAAAAATTAGAGAAGGCAAAAAAACAAATTTTGGCTTGTTTCTTTGGAATTATTATTCTTTTTGCTTCCTATTTAATTTTAAGAACTATCAACCCGGAATTGGTTAAACTCCAATTACCCAGACTAAAAGAGATTATTTTTCATCCTCTCCAAGCGCCGCCATCAGAAACTTTAGTGCCGGAATTTTTGGGCAAAGTTAGAGAAATGGCTGATAAAATCAAAGAAGAAGTAATCCCTGGGGTTGAAAACTCTTCTCAAAAAATAAAAGAATTAACCGAAAATTGCAAGTGTGAAAACACCCAATCTCTGTGTCTTTGTACCGGCGGAGACGAAAAGGCAAAATGCGAACCTAACAGGTGTTATGCTGGGCCGGGTTTTCAGCCCTGTCCGGATGAAAAGGAAATTAAAGAAAACCAGCAGAATATTATTGCCTGGAGAGATGAAATCCTGTATTATAGAAACAGGGCATTAGAAGAAATAAAAGATTTAGAAGACGAAAGAAAAAAGGTTTTGGATGAAAAAATTGTTTATTATACGAAAATTGAAATAATAGAAGAAGATGAAGAAGTTAAACAATTTTTTAGAGACGAAAGAAAAAAAGTAACCGAGGAAAAAAATCTTAAAAAAGATTTAGCAACAAAACTTAAAGAATTAGCTGATAAAATCAAAGAAATAGAGCCCTTTATATCAGAAATAGGAATACTTCCAGATAAATGTTTATACGATGAGGGAGTATATGGAGTAAATAATAAATGTAATGCCCATTGTAAGGGAGAATGTCATGATTACAAAAATGGCTGCCAGCCAGATAAATGTAGTGGTGGAAATCCCTGCCCGGTTGGCGAAATCAATGACCAATTTCTAATTATTCAGAATATACGGCCATCAATTGACCAAATTGGCCAGGAAATATTAAATATTATAGAAGAAATTATCAAACTCAAAACAATTACAATATGACAAAAAAAATTCTTCTCTTTTTTCTGGTTTTTATTATCCTCTTTGGAACAGCCGAATTGGTTTTTATCCAGCCGAGCGTTGGAAGAAATTTAGAAATTGAATACCCGGAAGTTGCCGGAGAACAGCCGGAAAAAGTTATTACTCCTGTCCCGGAATATGTAAGGTATATTTATAACGCTTTGATATGGCTCAGCGGATTAATCGCTTTGATTGTTTTAATTATCGGCGGTTTTGAATGGTTTACCTCGGCCGGCGATATAGACAGAATTAGAAGCGCTAAAGACCGAATCTCAGCAGCCGTTCTGGGTATAATAATTCTTATCGGCTCCTACTTAATCCTCGTCAGCATCAACCCGGAACTGGTCGTCTTCCATCTCCCTCGTCTCCGGCCCATTATCTCCGAACTCACCCCCGGTGTTCTTGTTTGCAGAGGCGTAGTGGGCGCACAAGAGGCTTGGGATCTCACTGAAGAATTTAAATATGGCAATCCTAACGAGAATAGAGAAAAAGAGATAAAAGAAAGAATAGATTTAATATCAGAAAATATTTCAGAAAAGTGTTATTATGTTCAAGGTGAAGGAAATATCAGGCCAGACCTTGATAATAAAATTGTAACGATCTATTTTATCCCCCTATTAACATACAAATACGATGAACCCTCTAAAACATATTATGTAGCCGAGTCAATTCAATATGGAGCGGTTGTTTATGAAGAAAATAATTTTAAAGGGAAATCCAAAGTTTTTTGGAATCAATTATTTAGCCCAAAGAAGTTAGATATAGAGCCAGTATACAACTTATCTATTTCTTCAATAAAACCATTTGTGCGGGAAAATATTATTAACTGGCAGGTAAGTTTATATCAATATTATGATTTCAATCGAGAACTTGAAAATCCCGAACCCTTCGAAAAGTGGGAGGATTTAACTTCTGTTACAAGCAATATTGGCGGACCCTATCCTTTAACCATACCGCCAAAATCAATAAAAATTGAGGGTCAGGCCTTGGCTATACTGTTTAAAAAAGAACAAACAGAAACCTTTTTGGGCCCTTTAGAAAATAACAATTTAGAGAATAATGAAAATATAGTAGAGTGGGTAAAATGTAAAGAATATCAAGCCGGACAAAAATGTGAACAAATATGGTATCAACCTCCTGGCGCTTTTGGTGGTTATTATATTAGCGTATGTAACTGCCCGGAAGCAGCAGCAGATGGGATTATTATTTTATCCGGCACAAAACCCTTGTTGTAAAGTTAAAAAACAAGAAGCTAATCTTCTTGTTTTTTCTTTGCCAAAATAAATTTAAGAGCATGGTCGGATGACGACACGGCGGTCAGGTTCCTGGCCAATGCTTTCAGTGGTAATGTCTTCTCTCCCGGCTAATTCTAAGTGAATTATTCTTCTTTCATAAGCCGGCATTGGAGCTAATATATTTTCTTTTTTAGTTAAAGCAACTTCATCAGCTAATTCTCTGGCTGTTTCCTTCAAATAAGCGAGTTTTTTCTTTTTATAATCATTAATATCAAGGTCAATGTAAAACTCTTCTGGAATTTGTTTTTTTAAAATTGCCTTTAAAAGCCGCTGAATTTCAACTAAGGTCTGACCGTTTTGACCAATTAAAACTTTTGGCTCATTGGTTTTGATTTTGATGGGGATAGTTTTTTCCTGAAAAGATAAAACTTCTGCTTCAACGTCAAAGCTGGTTCTTTCAAAGAATTCGTCAGTTATTTCTTTAATTTTCTGCAAGTTTTCTTGGTTCATTTTTCTTTTTTAAGATAACATATTGCTGCAAAATTGTAAAGAGGGTGGTAATAAGCCAGTAAAGGCCGATTGCTGCCGGCAATTTAAGAAGAAGCAAAACAATAAAAACCGGCGTAAAGTATTGCATTTGTTTTTGGAGTTGGTCAGAAAAATTAGAATTTTTGTTTTTGTTTGGTTTTAATTTTGGCCCTGCTAGTTTTGTTTGTAAAAATTGAGTGAGCCCTACTAAAATTATTAAAATAATATTTCCCCAAAGATAATGGCGTACTCCTTCGGTTTCAATAGAAACCGCTCTTGAAAGGTCTATTATTTTTAAAAAAACAGTATTTATTATTTCGGGTTTCGGAACAAAACTATAAAGAAAAACCATTTGTTCCTCTGCCAATCCGCGCCAGAAAATCCTATAAAGAGCGATTAAAACCGGAAGCTGAATTAAAAGGGGCAAACATCCTGAAAAAGGGTTGAGCTTCTCTTTTTTATAAAGAGCCATCATTTCTTTGGTTTGCTGCTCTTTATTATTTTTATATTTTTCCTGGATTTCTTTTATTTTCGGCTGAAGCTCGGAAAGCGATTTCTGGGATTTTATTGCCTTAACCCCTAAAGGATAAAAAACAAGCTTGATTAAAATTGTCAAGACAATTATAGCCAAACCAAAACTCTGGCCTGGCAGATATTCATAAAACAAAACCAGGATATTAAATAGAGGACGATATAATATTGTGTTGAATATTGCAATTAATAATTCCATTTTGGCTTTTATGGCAAATCAACTCCCCCTTCGTTCCAGGGGTGGCACCTCGCTATTCTTTTTATTCCTTGCCAAACCCCTTTCCAGGCTCCGTATTTTTCCACTGCCAAATAACAATATTGAGAACAGCTCGGGTAAAAACGACAATTTCTCCCTAAAACAGGAGAAATAAAAATTTGATAAATTTTTATAATACTAATTATTATTTTTTTAAACATTAATCTTATTATTTTATTCTATAATCTTGGCTTTTTGAAAAAGTTTATTAATTATTTCTTCTACTTCCCAGAAGTCCCTTGTTTTAAATTCCGGCATAACTATGAGCACTATGTCTATTCCTTTTTTAATTTTAGGTAGTTTTATTCTTATTAGCTCTGCTAACCTCCTTTTAGTTCTATTTCTGAGTACGGCTTTTTTAGAAAACTCTTTACTAACAACAAAACCAAAACGGCTTGATTTTAACTCGTTTTTAACAACTTTTAAATATAAAAAATTCTCTTTTGCGCCCCTGCCTTTTTTAAACACTCTTTCAAAATCTTTTTGTTTCTTAAGTCGGTTTCTTTTGGCAAGCATAAACTTAAACACTAAGTTTTCTTCTTTTCTTTTTTCGTCTCTTTCTTAAAACTCGGCTGCCGGTCTTTGTCCTTAACCGAACTAAAAACCCATGAGTTTTTTTCCTCTTTTTCTTTTTTGGTTGATAAGTAATACTCATATCAACATATTAACATATTAATATGATTTTTCAACAATTTATTAACAGTTTTTAAACTTTCGCTGGTCTTTTGTTTTCTATTTGCTATGTGCTACAATAAAACATATGAACAATGAAGAGTTGTGGCAATCAGTTTTAGCCCAAATCCAACTAAATATCTCCCAGGCAAATTTTGCTACCTGGTTTAAAAATACTGAAATTGGTCTAAAAAAAGAAGGGAAGATTGCTGTTTTGGTGCCGAATTCTTTTGTCAAAGAGTGGCTAGAAAATAAATATAATAAAAATATTTTAAAAATCCTTCATAGTTTGGACGAAGAGATTAAAGAGGTAGAATATATGGTTGGCAAAGGCAAATCAATTATTCCGAAAACAATTCCGGTGATATTTCCTGAAACAGACCAACTTGAATTCCAAGAATTTAAAGTAGATAAAGAAACCAATTTAAACCCGAGATACACTTTTGATTCTTTTGTGGTAGGCCCATTCAATGAACTTCCGCACGCAGCAGCAATCGCTGTTTCTAAAAAACCAGGCGTGGTTTATAACCCCCTTTTTATTTATGGAGGAGTGGGGTTGGGCAAGACCCATCTACTCCAGGCGATTGGCAATGAAATTGTTAAAACATTTAAAAAGAAAAAAATTAGATATGTCTCTTCTGAAAAATTTACCTCAGAGGTGGTTTCGTCTATTAGAAACCAAAAAACAGAAATATTTAAATCAAAATATAGAACAATTGATGTTTTAATTATTGATGATGTCCAGTTTTTGGCTGGTAGAGAAAAAACCCAGGAAGAGTTCTTTAATCTTTTTAATGTTTTATACGAAAAAAATAAACAAATCGTTATTTCTTCGGACAGACCGCCAAAGTCAATCCAGTCTTTGGCTGAAAGACTGCGCTCCCGCTTTGAAGGCGGAATGATAGCCGATATTGGTGTTCCTGATTTTGAAACAAGAATGGCTATTCTAAAAACCAAAGCTCAAGAAAAGAAAGTGGAGTTTCCGGAAGAAATTTACCAATACATTGCAACTATTATTAAAAAAAATATTAGAGAGTTAGAAGGAGCCCTCAATCGTCTGATTGTTTATCAAAAATTAAATAATCAAAAACCGGATTTAGAAATTATCAAAACCCTTTTTAAAAATTTATTGTCAGGACCGATTAAAATAATAACTCCCAAAAAAATAATTCAGGTTGTAGCAGATTTCTACGACTTAAAAGAAAAAGACCTTTTTCTTTCTTCCCGAAAGAAAGAAATTGTTAGACCCAGACAAATAGCTATGTATTTATTAAGGGAAGAGTTAAAAAACTCTTTTCCTTTTATTGGTAGAAAATTTAACGGTAAAGACCATACCACAGCAATTTATTCTTATAAAAAAATTATAAAAGAATTAGAAAAAGATAAAAAATTAGAAGAAGAAATTAATTTAATAAAAGAACAAGTTTTTACTAATTAGTCCCGCTTAATAAGTTGGGGATAAATATGTTATTTAATAAACTAAAAAATCCTTAATAAAAAATTTTTAAAAAAATTCACCAAGTTTTCCATAGAAAATTATTATATAATTTCAACAATTTATCACCAAATAATTTATGTTTAAAAAATTTAATTTTCTATTATACTAATAATAATAAATTTATAATATAAAATAATTAATTATTAAAATAATTTTATGAAAATCCAAATTCTCCAAGAAAAATTAAAAAAAGGGTTAAATATTATAGAAAGAATTTCTTCAAAATCTTTAACCCTTCCTATTTTAAATAATATTTTAATTTCTAGCGAGAAAAACTTTTTAAAATTAACCGCTACCGACTTAGAGATTGGCATAAATTGGTGGGTTTTGGCTAAAATTGAAAAAGAAGGAAAAATTACCATACCTTCTCGTTTATTTTCTAATTTTATAAACTTATTACCAAATAAAAAAATAAATTTAGAGGTCCAAAACAACAATTTAATTCTCACTTGTGAAAACTATAAAACTCAAATAAATGGCTTGCCGGCAGAAGAGTTTCCTTTAATTCCTAAAATTACAGAAAGTGAAAATATTTATTTTGAAGCCCCTTCTTTTTGCAGGGGCTTAAGTCAGTTAGTAGATATTGCAGTTCTTTCTACTGCCAGGCCGGAAATTTCAGGTATTTATTTTCTTTTTCAAAAGGACTTTATTACCGTAGCTGCCACCGATAGTTTTCGGTTGGGGGAGACAAAAATACCTTTTAAAAATTCTTCTTTAAAAAAAGAATATTCTTTAATTCTTCCCCAAAAAACTATCAAAGAAATAATAAATATTTTCGGGGAAAAAACAGGAGAAATAAAAATGTTTTTTTCTCCGAACCAAGTAATGTTTGAATATCCGATGGAAGAGACCCCCCACCCTCAAACACAAATTATTTCACGCTTAATTGAAGGCGAATACCCAAATTATCAAGAGATTATCCCCAAAAAATTCACAACTCAATTAATCTTAAACAGGACCGAATTTCTCAACCAGGTGAAAACAGCCAGTTTATTTTCCGGGAAAATTAATGAGGTTAAAATTAAAATAAGTCCAACAGAGAAAAAAGCACTGATTTTTAGTAGAAGCCCTGATCTTGGTGAATATCAATCTTCTATCCCTGGGAAAATTAAGGGCGAGCCAGTAGAGATTTCTTTTAATCATAGATTTTTATTAGACGGGCTTTCAAATATCAAGAGTTCTGAGGTGATTCTTGAATTAAACGGCGATTCCGGGCCGGGCGTGGTGAAACCAGTAGGCGACGACAGCTATATTTACGTGGTAATGCCGATCAAGGCAAGTTAAAATTTTATGGAGATTAGAATAATTAAAGAGAAAATTACTAAAGAGCAATTGAAAGAATTTGCCGAAGAAGGATATGGCAGCGCGTTGAAAGCAGTTGTTGATATTGAAAAAGAGATTATGGCATTGGGCGGTGAGTTTCATTCCGACGCTAAGGATTTATTATTAAAACAGGGTTCTGAACAAGAAAGTCTTTGGGGAATAGATATTTATCCGGAAAAATCAAAAGACAAATGGATAGAATTTAATTCTTTGATTAATATTCGTCCTTCCATTGGCAACCGTTCAATGGAAATTCAAGATAATAAAATAAAAGACAAAATAAGACAAATTATTGACAATTTGGTTGGATAATATGGCTCCAGAAAAATGGCAAAAATTATCCCTGGCAGAACAAATGGGTAATATTGGGTCAGAAGTTAATCGAGTAATATATTTAAAGGAAGCAGACGATAAAAGTAATAAAGAAAAGGCCTTAGGCCGCGTTTTAGAATTAATTGATTTAACTATTTCAGATAAAAGATGGAAGGGTCGTCTTTTTGAGATCTGCCGTTTACGGGAAGTTATTTGCGATTTATTTCTCGGGAACAATACTTATAGAGTTTCTACAAAATTTTTAAAAGATTACTTTTTATTTTTTGCCTTGCGCGCTCGTTAGAACTCAAAAAACTTGACACAGATTATAATACTTGCTATAATATAAGGGTTGAGAATGTTTCTCGACCCTTGAGTTTTCTCAAGGCAAAACAGCAGCAAATTAACAATTGAAAATTGAAAGGGTATTAAAATGAAACGTGGATGGATTTTACTTGTGATAGTAATCGGAATTACTCTAATTGTGTGGGGGATATTAGAACAGAGGTTGTGGTGTTTGGTAACGGGTCTAGTAATTGAGGCCGCCGTGTTTTTTAAATTTACCATCGTAAAAGAAGGAACGGCAAAAATAATAATCAGATTAGGCAAATTTAAAAAGGCGGTGATGGTTTGGGGAGGTCAAAAGCTTGATGCAGACAACAACGTGGTGCCGCGTGATACTATACGTTTACTGCCAGGTGGATTAGTGTTTGTAGGAATCCGGTTTATTGACACAGCGTATAAATACAAATTCCGGTGGCGGGATATCCAATTAGTAAAAAGCGAAGAAAAGGTGGAGTTTCATGAGGAGCTGATTGATTATATCTTAGTTAGGCCAGATGTTTATTGGACAGATATTAAAACGGCCGAGACTAAACCGCCAGAACGAATCCCTTTGGATATCCAATTTTTAGTAACGATGAGAGTGAACAACCCCTACAAGGCACTCTTTAGGGCGCCATCAAACTGGAATGAAAACACTATAGTGAGATTAAATGCTGCTTTCCGGGGCTGGGTAGCGACAAAGACTCTTGATCAACTGCTGGGACTTAAAAAAAAACCAAAAAATATCTGGCCCGATTTTAAAAAGCACGACCTGATTAAAATGTTTAAAACGGATTGGGGGATCACCGTAGAAGAAAATGGAATTGAAATTAGAGCAATTAGTTTACCTCTTGAATATCAGGAAGCAGCAGCTGCTCAGAAGAAGTTAGAGTTTGAAGCAGTTGCCAGATCGGCAGAAACAGTGGGAACAGTAATTGAAATGATGGCGAGAGTTAGAGGAAAAAAGGTCGAGGATATTCAAAAAGAGATCGAGGCACAGCCAGAGATGCGAAGAGAGTTTTTGGACCTTGCCAAAGACCTCGTTGTCAGAAAACTCGGCATTGAGGGGAAAAGTTATCTCGATATTCGGGTTCAGGGCGCAGAAGGGATTGAAAAGACGATCTTAAATGCCCTAGCGGTTTGGCGGAAGATGCCGGAAGGAGACAGAGGAAAAAAAGAGACGGAAGAAGAAAAAAAAGAACAAGAAGAACAAGAAGAAAAAGAAGAACAAAAAGAAGAGCCAACGCCAAATATAGAGAAATTAAGACAAAAAATGGGAGATGCGTTAATGGATAAGGTGGCGAAGAAGAAAGCGGAAAAGAGATAGAAAATAAAAAAAGGGTGACTGTTATCGTCACTCTTTTTAATTTAATAATCCTTCGTCGGATGTCTTTTTGGGGTAGATATTTCGGGTTTTTCTTCTACTATTGGAAAAGGGCTTTCCCGGGAGTTATTTTTTCTTTTTCTGTTTTGATTTCTCCTTTTTGAATTTTCTCTGGTTTGGTTTTTGGAATTTGAGAAAAAATTAATTGGTTAATTTGCTCAGAGATTTCAATTGCGGTTTTAAATTCTAAATTTACCCCCTTTTCAAGAACTTCCGGCAAATTTTCTTTAGGGAATTCTCCTAACAAAGCCGAAACAGTCCGGTTAGCAATTTTTTCAATTTTTTCTTCGTCTTCTATTTTGTTTCCCAAGCAAATTTCAGCAATTTTAGAGGAAGTATTTTCAGAGAAAATAAACTCTAAAAGTTCAGGGGAGTGCTTTTTAAAAAACTCTGGGTATTCTTTTTTTAAATTTTGAACTTCAATATTATTTGTCATAATTGTAAATAGAAAAAATATTATTATTCGAAATCATAGCCACAGCTTGGACAGCTTTTTGCCGATTTTGCTACTTTCGTATTTCCGCAAGCAGGACATTTTTTAATGCCTTTTTTCGATTTTATTTTGAAGGCGGCAGCTGTTCCAGCCACTGCCACATCTTTAGCAGCAGATAAAACTCCTCTTCCGGCAGCCGCCGTCATTCTTATTGGAGCTGCTATTCCTCTTACTATTTGCGCTGGCCATCCGCCAGGGGCCACTTGTCTTCCTGCTATCGTGATTGGCGCTGCTGATGGTCGTATTCTTTTTTGCCAATATACTCTTGCTGTTTCTTTTGTTGATTGAATTCGCGTAAGCCCCCCTTCTCTCCCTGTTCTGTATGCATCTCGTATTCCCCGAGCTTCTTGGCGTACTGCCCCGGCACCGGCCTTTATCCCTCGATAAGTCTTATCCGCTGTCGTTTTAACCGCTGCTTTTCCTCCTCTTTTAGCGCCCTGAACGACTACTTTAGCGCCTATGGCTGAGGTTTTAAGGCCGAAAACAAAGCCGATTCCAAGAAATACCACAGAAACAAAGTAAGGAAGGATTGAATCAAAGAGCCCGCCTGTGCCCGTAGTAAGAACAGGAACAGTGGAAGGGTCGTTTTTAATATACATAACCATTAAAAGCCCTAAATAAAGGAAGAACCCGCAAGTTACTCCGATAAATGACCAAGCCAAAAATTGTTCCCACCACATTTTAAAATACTTTTTGGTAACCGGTAGAATATAGCAGACAAAAGCTAGGGGAGCCAAAATTACCAGCAGCCAGATAACAACATATCTAAGTATAAAAATAAGGGTGAAAAGAAGCAGAATAAAGGTTAAAACAAATAAAAAAGGAACCATAACAGCAAGCTGGATAACAATTTGCCAAATTTTATCCCAGTCGCTTTCTTCGTCAAAGCCAGAGCTTAGGCCTGAAACTTTTCTGCCCATAAATTTGCCAAAAGCATCGGCTTTTAAGTCCTGAACAAAAAAGTTCATTACGATATTTGAAGCGTCAACAATCAGTCCGCAGATAACCGGGGCAAAGTTTACTAAAAGAGCAACAATGATAAAAGTAACTAATAGTTTTTTTGTTTCATAACCAGCCAAACGCAAAATAGTGGCAATGGCAATATAAACCAAAACCAAAACCAAAAGCATATTGACAAAACCTCTGGTAACACCAAGGCCGGTTTCAATTACTGGATTATTTGCCGGGTTTGTGTAAGAGAATTTGATAAAACCAGGGCTTAAAACCCAGTTTAAAAGAGAACCGGCTAATCCTGCAAAAAAAACACCAATTTTAACCAGCAATATAGAAGGATAGTAGATAAGCCGAGTGGCTGTCCAGCTGCCAAGTCCTTTCCAGGAAGCAAAAGAAACTGAAGGATAAGAAATCCCGGAGAGGATAAGCAAGGCAGGGATGAGAAACTTTTTTATTTTTCTTAACATTGAATTATTTTAACACTTTAGTTAATAAAATCCAATCCTTAATAGTCAAAGCTTCGGCTCGAAGGGTTGGTTTGATATTATTTTTCAAAAGCAAGGAGCTAATCTCCTGTTTATTTAATTTTAGCATTTTTGATAAATTATTAGCAAGTTGTTTTCTGGGCTGGGAAAATCCTGCTTTAACGATTTTGAAAAACAAATCTTTATTAACATTATATTTTTTCTGGGGGACTATTTTAATTATTGCCGAGTCCACTTTAGGGATAGGCCAGAATGACTTTTTGGAAACATAAGAAATTATTTCTGGTTTGGCGTAGAACTGGACAGATATTGCCAGCAAATTCATATCAGGGGGTCTCGCACAAATTCGTTGAGCAACCTCTTTTTGGACAAGCAAAACCATTTCTTTCGGCGAATTTTTGGCTTCTAAAAATTTCCTAATTATAGGAGCAGTAATATAGAAAGGAAGATTAGATACCACTTTATAATTTATAATTTTTAATTTTAAATTTTTAAATAATTTTATAATTTCAAATTTTAAAACATCTCCGTTTACAATTTCTATGTTTTTGTAATTTTTCAGAGATTTTTTGAGGATTTGACACATTCTCGGGTCTTTTTCATAAGCAATTACCTGTTTTACTTTTTTAACTAATTCTTTGGTTAGAGCGCCGAGCCCAGGACCAATTTCTAAAATAATATCTGTTGATTTTAGATTAGCCGCTTTGATAACTTTTTTAACAATATTTCTGTCAATCAAGAAATTCTGGCCAAGATGTTTTGAGGGTTTGATATTGAACATTATCTAATTCTACCATACCATTGCTTTCTCCACAGGGTGTGGAAAAACCCTCTTGACCTTTTTTTTGGATGAGGTATAAAAGATGAATATATGGAAAAGCAGGTCTTTTTCAGTATAATTGCAATTTTAATTGCTTTTTTGTTTGGAGGTTTTGTTTTTGGCTCTATGTTTAATTTAGAGCCTATTTTAATAACAGAGAAAGCGAATAATTCTTCTCACCAAAACCTATTTGCCGAGCCAATAAAGAATTTTGTTAGAGAATCGCCGAAAATGAGTTTTATCCAGGAAAATAGTTTGCTCGGGGTTACCCCTCCTACAAGCGTTACCCCCCAGGTTTTGGGAAGCATTTTAGGAGGTGTTGAGATTGATGAGAGCGGTTCGGGTATTGAAAGCGAAAGTAATGGAATCATTGAATATCTTGTGGAATCAGGCGACACGCTTCTTTCAATAGCCGCAAAATACAATATTTCTCTTGAAACAATTCTCTGGGCTAATGATTTAAACAGCAAGTCCCTAATTAAGCCCGGCCAAAAATTAATAATTCCGCTGGTTTCTGGAATAATCTATTATGTGAAGAAGGGCGATGTTTTAAGCGAGCTCGCTGAGACCTACAAAGGCAAGGTTGAAGAAATTATTGCCTTTAATAATTTATCTGACAGAGGAGATATTTTTATAGGCGATATTTTGATTATTCCGGGAGGCAAGATGCCGCCAAAACCAAAACCGATTTCTCAGGCCCAGATTCCCATTGGTTCTTCTTATTTTATTTGTCCTCAGACTACTTGTCATATTACCCAAGGTCTTCACTGGTATAATGCTATTGATTTCGGAGGAAAATGCGGAGATCCGCTTTATGCTGCGGCTAGCGGCACTGTCCAAACAATAAGATACGGTTGGAATGGCGGGATTGGTAATTATCTTAATATTTTGCATCCTAACGGAGTGGTGACAACGTACGGCCATATTCAAAACAGTTTAGTTGTTCCTGGCCAAACGGTTTCCCAGGGCGATATTATAGCAATTATGGGAGGAAAACCAGGCATGCCGGGCGCCGGCCATTCCACTGGTTGCCATGTTCATTTTGAAGTTCGCGGTGCGAGAAACCCATTTGCAAATTAATTCAGAAAACAGAAAACAAAAAACAGAGAACATTGCAATATTGTTCTTTTTTTGTTTATTTGCTATGATATAAAAAGATGAAAAAAATAATTTTAGTAATTTTTTTAAATTTATTGTTTTTGCCCATTTTAGTTTTGGCCGGTGGCACCAATTGTCCGACCGAAGGATTGGTTCCTTGCGGGAATGTTCCTAGTTGCCCGTGTGAACTGTGCGATATTTTTGTGATGATTGACAGAGTATTAGATTTTCTCTTATTTAAAATTGTGCCGGTTTTAGCCGCTCTAATGATTGCTATCGGCGGATTTATGTATATTTTTGCTTTCGGCAAACCGGAAACGATTTCTCAAGCCAAGAGATTATTTACGGCAATTACCATAGGTCTTTTAATAATATACGGCGCCTGGGCGCTCATAAATACATTTTTTGTAATAATTGGTTTGTCGGACTTCGGCCTTAGATTAACCGGGCCAGACAAATGGTTTATTATTAACTGCCAATAATTTGCCCCCATAGCTCAATTGGCAGAGCACTTGCCTCTTAAGCAATTGGTTTCAGGTTCGAGTCCTGATGGGGGCACAAGTTTATGTTAACGCCAAAAGAAAAAGAAAAAATAACAAAGGATTATAAATTACACCAGACAGATACCGGGTCTGCCGAGGTTCAGATTGCTTTATTAACAGAAGAAATTAAGCAATTGCTTTCTCATTTAAAAAAAAATCCCAAGGATTTTCATTCCAAAAGGGGTCTTTTAAAAATGGTTTCAAAGAGAAGAAAACTCTTGAAATATTTAGAGAAAGAAGACGAAAAAAAGTATAAAAAAATTACCAAGGCGATAGGACTTAAAAAATAATTTTATGGTAATAAAACACATCGGACAACGTGTAGGAATATTAATAGATGTTCAGAACCTTTATCACTCGGCTAAAAATCTTTACAGTGCTCGGGTGAATTTCGGTGAGATTTTAAAATTAGCAGTAAGCAATAGAAATTTAATCAGGGTCTTTGCCTATGTAGTTAAAACAAAAACCGGCGAAGAAAAGGCCTTTTTTGATGCTTTGATTAAATTAGGCATTGAGACAAGAGTAAAGGATTTGCAGGAGTTTTACGGCGGCCAAAAAAAAGCTGACTGGGATGTTGGCATAGTTATTGATGCGGTAAGAATGGCGCCAAATGTTGATACTTTAGTTCTTGTCTCTGGAGATGGTGATTTTGTTTATTTAGTTGAATATCTAAAAAACCAAGGCAAAAGAGTAGAGGTTATTGCTTTTGGCAGGTCGTCTTCCGGCAAATTAAAAGAGATAGCAGACGAATTTATTGACTTGGAAGGGTCACCGAAGAAATATCTTTTAAAGAAATAATAAAGAAATAATTATGAAGTTTGAATTAAAACTCGGAGAAAAAAAACTAAAAGTTGAAATAAATGATTTAGCCGAACAGGCCAATGCTAGCGCTTTGGTAAGTTTAGGCGATACTTTGGTTTTAGCCACTTGCGTAATGAGTCAGGAAGACAAAGAAGGGCTTGGTTTTTTTCCCTTAACTGTTGAATACCAGGAAAGATATTATGCTGCCGGCAAAATCAAGGGACCTCGTTATATTAAAAGAGAGGGTCGGCCTTCTGATGAAGCAATTTGTAATTCCCGGCTGATTGACCGGGCTATTAGGCCGAGATTTCCCAAAGAAATGGCAAAGGAAGTGCAGGTAATTACTACTGTTCTTTCCTGGGACGCTGAGAATGACCCTGATATTCTTGGGTTGCTTGCAGCTTCCACTGCTCTTTTTATTTCTGATATTCCCTGGTTAGGCCCTCTTGGAGCAGTGCGAATTTGTCAGAAAGATGGAAAATTTGTCTTAAATCCAACCTATGAAGAAAGAGGAGCCAATGGTACAGATATTATTTTCAGCAGTGTAGAAAAAGACAACGAGCTCTTAATTAATATGCTTGAAGGCAATCTTGAAGAATCATCGGAGAAAACTGTTTGCCAGGCTTTTGATTTTGCCGAGAAATATTTAAAAGAAATAATTAATTTCCAGAAAAAAATACGACAGAAAGTCGGCAAAGAAAAATTGGTTTTAGCAATTCCGGCCCCAGATGAGTCCTTAGAAAGAGAAATAAGAAAATTTTTAGGAGATAAATTAGAAAAGGCATTTTACCAAAAAAACAAAAACCAGAGGGGAAACGAGCTCGAGCAATTAAAAAAGGAGTTAATCTCTTTTACGGGAGAAGACAGAAAACAATATGTTGAAAACCTTTTTATCCGGGAGATTGATAGATTGTTTCATCAAAGTATTATAAAATATAAAAAGAGGCCGGATAATAGGAAATTAGATGAAATTAGAAAGCTCGATTGCCAGGCAGGACTTTTGCCGCGGACCCATGGTTCAGGTTTATTTTGCCGAGGCCAAACCAAGGCCTTATCTATTTTAACTCTCGGCGCGCCGGGCGACCAGCAATTATTAGAAGGAATGGAAATCGTTTGCAAGAAACGTTTTATGCACCATTACAATTTTCCTCCTTATTCTAGCGGAGAGGTTAAACCCCTGAGGGGCCCGGGCAGAAGAGAAATTGGCCACGGAATGTTAGTTGAAAAGGCCTTACTTCCTTTGATTCCTAATTTTGACGAGTTCCCCTATACAATGAGGGTGGTTACCGAAATATTGTCTTCTAACGGTTCAACTTCTATGGCTTCTGTTTCCAGTTCTTCTTTGGCCTTAATGGATGCCGGCGTGCCGATTAAAAGGCCGGCAGCTGGCATAGCTATGGGTTTGGCAGGAGCTCAGGTTTTGACAGATATTCAAGGACCGGAAGATCATTATGGAGATATGGATTTTAAAGTGGCAGGCACCAGACAAGGAATCACTGCTCTTCAGATGGATGTTAAAGTTGAAGGTATAAGCAAAGAGATTATGAAAGA
>PEYC01000064.1 GCA_002774555.1 Candidatus Nealsonbacteria bacterium CG08_land_8_20_14_0_20_36_22 | reverse complement strand
GGATTGCGCCGTAGATTGTCATACGGCATCCATTATACTTTCCTTTCATGTTTTTCAAGTGCTGGGCGTATCATATCATATGGACCAGCACAAGGTCTTGATTTTTTGAAGGAATTAATGTAAACTCCATTAGAGGTTTGTTTACTTTGTGTTTTTTCTTGCTTTTTAACCTCTAACGGGGTAAACTAGAATTAGATGACTAAGAAACAACAATTTTTATTAGAGCATAATAAATTGTCTCCTTTAAACTTGCAGGCTACAACATCCTTGCTTTCGCGTTTTAGAATAGAGAAAATTTCGCTTTTTAAAGATAATAACTGGCCGATAGATAAACTTCGCAGGCCTTTTATTCTGTGGTTTACTTCTTTGACGACCGAACAAAAAGAAAATATTAAAAAGAAAAAAATATAAAAAACTCACCCCACCTAGAGTCCATAATGCGGAGCTAACCAAAAATCGCCAATCAGGCGATTTTTTGGTAGAATAAAAACATGGAGAAGATTATTATACCGAAACCAAAAAATGATTCTTTGGTAGCGCAATTGGAATCGTTATACAAAACTTTTATAAATGCCCAATCAAAAGAAAATCTAAATTTTGATTTATCTTTGCTTGATTGGGTTTGTCCTTTATTGATACTGCCCGTAAGCGCCTATATAAATAATACTCGGAGCAATTGTGAAATAAACTATTCCCCAATCAAATCTTATTTGGAAAGAATAAGTTTCCCAGAAGGAGTAGATTCTATTTCTTTATTTCAACAACAGGTTCAGAAACACAAGAGTTTTATACCGATAAGTGTATTAAGAAAAGAAGCAGGGACGTCGAGGGAAAAGTTAGAAGCATTATTCGCAGAAAAAATCTGTGAGACGCTCGGCAATGTGTCGGGGGCGCAGAACGCTGTTTGTTATCCAATAGCAGAGTTGGTAACCAATATATTTGAACATAGTAAAAAAGATGTAGGATTTATTTTTGGTCAATTTTATCCTACTAAAAATTATTTAGATATTTGTATCGTTGATTGCGGAAGAGGATTTGCGGCAATGTATAAAGAAGAGAAAGGATTGAAATTATCTGATATTGACGCAATCTCCGAATTTTTACTGGCAAGGCGTGGTTATCGCATACAGGATACCGAAACCATCGGGATCGCTTGATATTTCTCCGTTTTTAGAGTAATGTTCTTTATACGCCCCTTCTTTTTAATTTTTGTGATATAATAAATATAAAGATATGATAAATACCAAAAAATCACATAAAAATCTAATTATCACCCGTTTGTTAGCTCCGATTTTAAGCTCTCGTGATGTGGTTGATATATTAGAAAAAATCATTAAAAAAACCGATGTAAAATCGGTTGATTTGGATTTCTCTAATGTCAAGTTTGTTTCTCGTTCTGCCGCCCACGCTTTATTATTAATGAAAGAGAGGTTGCAAGCGAAAAAAGATATATTTTTTATAAACACCCCTGAAGATGTGGTGAATATGTTGCGCGTAGTAGCTGCGAACAGGATTGTATCTAAAAAACAGAAACCAGAATTTAATCCTCGAAAAATTGATATAAACTCTTTATTTAAAGAAGTTTTAGCGTAAGAAATAACTAAATCTCCATTAAATAGGTTCGAACGGACTCCAAACCCACGATGTCTTGACAAAAATTAAATTAGGAATATACTGATAAATAGTATGGATAATCTGTCTTACATAAGTAGAAATCATAACCATCACGAACCGCAGTTTGCTGTTGGTAATTTTGTGATGGTAAAAAAGATAGGTAATTTATACTAATCTAAAATTTAACTAATCTTTTGCATCATAACCAGCCGGCAGCAAGCGGCTGGTTTTTGTTTTGTTCATTGAAATTAAGAAAGGAGAAAAAGTATGTTTCTGAAAGGGTTCACTGAATGGCACAGATCTTTCGGAGGAATGGGTAATCACAGGTTTTTTCTCTTAAGCGAGGAGGGGAAACTCTCCTCGCATCTTTTGGTCGCCATAGCTCAACTTGGTAGAGCGTTCCCCTGTGAAGGGAATGGTTGGGGGTTCAAGTCCCCTTGGCGATCCAATATGAGTTATCAAAGTAGAAAAATAAAAAAGTCGAAACTAAATAAACTCAGATTTTCCATTGGGTTAATTTGGGTTAAGCTCTTTAATAAAATCAAAAAAATAAGAAGAAAGGAGAAAACAATGCAGTTTCCTGGAGCGAAAAAAGTAATGGAATTTCTTAAGATGCGAAATAAAACTATTAGACCGAATAATCTCAGAATTAACGAATGGGTAGGTGGTTATCTGAATAGATGTCTTATCAATGGAGGGCCAGTAAATATATTAACTCCCTGGTCTCTTTCTAAAGCTCTCGAGAAAAGGTTTGCGAAACAGGGGAATATATTTATACCAACGAAGAAAGAAATGCGACTACTTAGAGAAGAAATGCCAGAGATCGTCAAAATGTTTGAGAAATATGGTTTCAAGTTGAATTGGTGGGTTACTTTAGCCAGATCATATCTTGATAGTAGGTTAATAGGGCGCGAACTGGAGGATAGATATAAAAAAATGATTACTGATTTGGCTAAGAGGTTTGCTTTAAGTGACAGCGTTTTATTTTTGGACTGGGAAGACGATGTATTGGGTAGTCGTTCTGCTCCATGCGAGAGAATAGTGAAGGATTTTGATAAATATATTAGACGGGGAGCATTTGAGATAGAGCTTCAGAGGTGGCGAAATTGGGCAAAGGAAGAAGCTGAATTGAATCAGACTAATGAAGAATTAGAGAGAGACACTAGATATCAAATTGCTTGCGAGGTTAATGAAGGTAGGTTTCTAATGAGTGAAAAATCTCCTTTTAATTTTGGAGATTTTATCATTATTCCTTTGGAGATACCAGAAAGGTTTGATAACTTTACCATCTTTGCTCCAGAGATTAAGAAAAGAATAATTTCTGTTCTTTCTTGTTATCCTTGGAGGTTAGGATAGGGGAGGTTACGAAATAGCGGGGCGATAACTTCACCCCGCTTTTTTATTTAAACTTTCATCAAACAGACACTCGAACGGACTCCAACTCACTGACTAGATTGACTAGATATTTTTTAGATGTTAATATTGTTTGTATAAGATAGTTGCCTAATAAAAATTTAGTCGAGTTTATTTGGGAAACTAAACTTTAGGATAAAACCTTAAAATATTAATTAAATTAATTTATATTTAACTATAACCATGGAAGGAACAATTAAAAATCTTACAGACAGAGGATTCGGATTTATTGCCGTTGACGGCGAAGAAAAAGATTTGTTTTTTCACAGGAATGAGCTTAAGGGCGTAAGCTACGAAGAGTTGAAAGTAGGCGATAGAGTGTCTTTTGAAAAGACCGATTCTCCAAAAGGACCCAATGCGACAAACGTAACCCGCATTTAAGAATTGATTTGGTAAGGCCAAATAGATGAAAATCAAGCCCATGAGCGTTGACTTTTTTATTAAAATAGGTATTATTTATTATGTAAGCTTTTCTTATTTTCTTCTCTTCGCACAAATAAATGTAAGTTGATGAAAATTAAGAAAATTAGGTCGGCTTATATTTATTTGTTAATAAAGAAAAAACTCATGGAAAAAAAATTGTTTGTCGGTGGATTATCTTATGAAACCACTGAAGAGACTTTAAAAGAGACCTTTTCTCAGGCTGGAACTGTTGAATCAGCAAATGTGATTACTGATAAAATATCCGGCCGTTCAAAAGGATTTGGTTTTGTTGAAATGTCTTCTGAAGAAGAAGCTCAAAAAGCCATTGAGATGTTCAATGGCAAAGAGCTTGACGGAAAAAATGTTACAGTGAACAAAGCTAGACCTTTAGAGTCTCGTCCTCCTCGAAGAGGCGGATTTGACCGCGATCGAGGATTCGACAGAAATCGCAGAGATCGCTGGTAAGAAATTACAAAAAATCGTCCCGCTATAAGCGGGACGATTTTTTTGGTTAGCGACTAAACCTTTCGTTTCTTCTTTTTGACCAGCAATCTCGGCAATAAATTGGTCTGTCCGGAGATGGTTCAAAAGGAAGTTCGGTTATTTCTTTTTCACAGTCAGCACACTTCCAGTTTCCTTTTATCGTTTCCCTTGGAGGAAAATCTCTTCTTGGCTTATCGCCAAATTTTTTGAATGCCATGATTTTTTTTATTTTCTAAATTAAAAGCGACCTTTTATGACTTTTAAGTCGCTATACTTAATTTAATTAAGATACTTCGACTTTCGGTCTATAATTCAATTATAGCTTGTCTGTAATAAAAGTCAATATTTGAAAAAGTTTTCGTATAAGGTTAGGATAGATTAAGATGGCTAATTTGTATATTATAGCTACCCCGATTGGCAATCTTAAAGATGTCACCCTAAGAATTCTTGAGGTTTTAAAAGAAGTTGATTTAATTTTAGGCGAAGATACCAGAGTAACAAGAAAACTACTCACGCATTATAATATTAGAACTCCGATTTTGAGTTATCATCAGCACAGCAAATTAAATAAAATAAATTATATCTTAGAGTTGTTAAAACAGGAAAAAAATTTAGCCCTGGTTTCAGATTCCGGAACTCCCGGTATTTCAGATCCCGGCAACGAATTAATTAGTCGGATTGTCGCTAACCCCCAATTAAATAATGTTAAAATTATTCCAATCCCAGGTCCTACAGCATTAATTGCAGCTGCCAGCGTTTCGGGAATACCTATGGATAAATTTTTATTTTTGGGCTTTCCGCCAACAAAAAGAAAAAGAAAGAAATTTTTTACAAAAATAATGAATTCCGATTACCCGGTAATTTTCTACGAATCGCCCTACAGGATATTAAAAACCTTACAGGAATTAAACGGATTCTCTCAAAATTTAAAAATTATTGTGTGCCGGGAACTAACTAAAAAATTTGAGACAGTTTATAGAGGAAAAATTGAAGAGGTGATAAAAGAAATAAATCCTAAAGGAGAATTTGTGGTAATCGTGGATAATAGAGTATGAAATATACAGATTTTAGAGAAATTTTAGAAATTATTGCCAAAGCTGCCAGAAAAACTGGCAAAAAATTCAAACCAAAATGGTCAATAGAATTTTAGTTAGAAAAGATTTAAAAAAGGCAATTTCAAAAGCCGTTGATTCAATCGGCGGTTTTAAGAAGTTTATCAAAAAAGGAGAAGTAGTTTTGTTGAAGCCGAATTTTAATACTGCTGACCCTTTTCCGGGTTCCACGGATTTAGAGTTTTTGAAAGCAGTTGTTGAATTGGTTTATGAATGTGACCCCAAAATTGTGATGCTTGGTGATTCTTCCACTATAAGTTTTAATACCCGGAGGATAATGGAGAAACTAAAAATTTTTGATTTGGAAAAAATGGAAAGACCGCCGAAGATTTATGTTTTTGACGAGAGAACTTGGGTTAAAAAAGAAATTCCCAGCGGAAAATATCTGAAAAAGGTCTGGGTTAGTCAGTATTTAGACCGAACCGACAAGTTAATTCTTTTGCCTTGTTTAAAAACTCATAACTTAGCCCAATTTACCGGAAGTTTAAAACTATCAGTTGGTTTTATAAAACCGTTCCAAAGAATTTTTCTTCATAACCAGCATATTCAAGAAAAGATAGCAGAATTAAATAAGATTATTCATCCTGATTTGATTATTATGGATGCCAGAAAATGCTTTATTAACAGAGGTCCTGACAAGGGGGAGATTTGCGAGCCGAATTTGATTTTGGCTTCTAAAGATAGGGTGGCCATTGATGTTGAGGGAATAAAAATAATTCAAAACTATAAAGGCAATTCTCTCAAAGGCATTGACCCTTGGGAAATGCCCCAAATTAAAAAAGCTAAAGAATATGGAATTACATGATTGAATTTAAAATTTTAAAAAACTCAAAGAAAAGCTGGGCAAGGTTAGGAATATTAAAAACTGAACATGGTGTTGTAGAGACGCCTTGTTTAGTTCCAGTGGCAACTCAGGCAGTAGTGAAAACTTTAGACAGCCGAGAGGTTAAAGAAACTAAAACCCAGATTTTAATTGCCAATACTTTCCATTTGCACTTAAAGCCCGGAGAAAAAATTATAGAAGCGGCTGGCGGTTTGCATAAATTTATGAATTGGCAGGGTTCCTTAATGACCGATTCTGGCGGTTTTCAAGTTTTTAGCTTGGGATTTGGTAAAGATTTTAATGTCGGGAAAATTTTGAAATATTTTCCCGGCCAAAACACTGAAATTATTAAAAAAAGTAGGCAGCCAAAATTTTTAAAAATTACCCAAGATGGAGTCTATTTTCAATCGCCTCTTGATGGCAGAAAATTATTTTTAGGACCAAAAAAAGCAATTAAAATCCAAGAACAATTAGGAGCTGATATTATTTTTGCTTTTGACGAATGTACGGCTCCTTTGACAAGTTTTGAATATGCCAAAAAATCCTTAGAAAGAACCCATAAGTGGGCAAAAATATGCCTTGAAAATAAAAGAAGTAAACAGGCGATTTTTGGGATTGTTCAGGGCTCAAGATTTAAAGAACTTCGGCAAGAAAGCGCTAAATTTATTAATTCTTTAGGTTTTGATGGTTTTGGTATTGGAGGAGATTTAGGTCAGAGTAAAAAAACGATGAAAAAAATTTTAAATTGGACAATTCCTTATTTAGAAAAATCGAAACCAAGGCATCTTTTGGGAATTGGCTATTTGGAAGATATAGAGAATATTATAAAATCTGGTATTGATTTATTTGATTGCACCGTCCCTACTCATTACGGCAGGAGGGGAGTTGCCTTTACCGGTTTAGGCGACCTGAAGTTACAGCAAGCAAAGTTTTTAAGAAATAAAAATCCTATAGATAGAAACTGTAAATGTTTTGTTTGCCAGAATTATACCCGCGGGTATATTTCCCACTTGATAAGAGCTAAAGAAATTACAGGCATGAAGCTTGTTACTTTCCACAATCTTTATTTTTTTAATACTTTTGTGGAGGAAATAAGAAAAAAAATAAAAGAAGGGAAAATATAAATATGGAAAATCCAGTTAGAAAAACAACTTTTGAAGTTATAAAATTTGCCAAGGATGTAAAAATTAACAAAAAAAGAATAAAAGAAATAGCAAAAGAATGGATTAAAGAAAAAATAGAGATTCCGCCTTGGCCAAAAGAATATCATTTAGAAACAAATGACAAGCAAAAAATGCTTGATTATTTAATTATTTTAGATGCTGTTAATGTGTGTTTTTGGAATAAAAAAGAACGCTGGGCAATAAATTATAAGGGGAAAAAATATAATGGTTATTATGCTTGGGCTACGGCGTTAAAGAAGTTTTTTGAAGAAAACCCAGAAAAAGCTAATTTGGAATATTTTTCAAAAATAAAATTTAAAGATTTTAAAAATATTTTACAGAACGGGAAAAACCTTTTATTTTTAAAAAAGCGTTGGCAAATAATAAAATCTGTAAGTTTTGCTCTAATCAAGAAGTACGACAATTCACAAAGCTTTATAAAATCTTGTGGTAAGAAAATGTCTGTCTTAGTTAATAAAATTTATAAAGAACTTCCATATTTTGCTGATATTAGTATTTATAACAAGAAAAAGATTTATTTATTGAAAAGAGCACAAATTTTAGGTTCTGAAATTTGGGGCGCCTTTGATGGAAAGGAGATAGGAGAATTTAATGATTTAGATTATCTTACTTGTTTCCCAGACTATAAAATTCCACAAATTCTTCATCAATTTGGGATTTTAGAATATTCTCCTAATTTAGAAATAAAAATTAGAAATAGAAATATTATCCCTCAGGGATCTAACCAGGAAATAGAAATTAGAAGCTGTACAGTTTGGGCTGTTGAATATTTAAAAAAAACCCTGGAAAATTTAGGAAAAAAATTCTACTCTTTCCAAATTGACTGGATTTTATGGAATAAGGCCCAAAAAATAAAGATTAGAATGCCTTACCATTTAACAAAAACAATTTACTATTAAGCAAATTAGCTTGCTTTCCAATTTCTAACGGAGTAAAATAATTTAATGCTTACTTTAACTCAAATAAAAAAACATCCTCAGATTTTAGAATTTATTAAACAGACAGAACTTACTTTAGCTGAGCTTTCTTATACTGACCACGGATTTAGGCATGCGAATTTAGTTGCCGAGAGGGCAGGAAAGATCGCTAAAGAGATTGGTTTGAGTCAAAGAGATGGAGAAATAGCGGCAATCGCAGGGTTCTGCCACGATATGGGAAACTTTTTGAGCCGGAGCTATCATAATTATTTCGGCGCTTTACTTTTCCAACAGGTTTTTGGAAACGATTTTAATCCAAAAGAATTAGTAATTATTATGCAGACTATTGCTAATCATGATAAAAGAAAGAAAGAGGTGAGTTTTGCCAGCTCAGCTTCAGCCATCGTTATTTTAGCTGATAAGTCCGATGTTCATCGTTCAAGAGTGATTGTTCAAAAGATGGAAGAGATAAAAGCTGATATTCATGACCGAGTTAATTATGCCACTAGGTCAAGCCGTTTAGAAATTGATAAAAATAAAAAGAGGATTACTTTAATATTAAGAATTGACACTAATTTTGTACCGATAATGGAATATTTTGAAATCTTTACTAATAGAATGGTTTTTTGCCGGAGGGCGGCAGAATACCTTGGTTATGATTTTGGTCTGGTAATTAATAAATTTAGATTGCTTTAGTATGAATATTTACGAAGTAATCGAAAAAAGAAGAAGCGTCAGAACTTATAAGGAAGACCCTGTCCCAGAAGAAAGTTTAAAAAAAATATTGGAAGCGGGCAGATTAGCTCCTTCGGCTCATAATGCTCAGGATTATAAATTTATAGTGGTAAAAGACGCCGAAAAAATAAAAGAGCTGGCAAAATCAGCTTCTGGCCAGAGATTTTTTACTAAAGCTCCGGTAATTATTGTAGCCGTTTCTTTAAAACCAGAATATTTATTGTCTTCAGGGGTCCCGGCTTATGCTCTTGATTTAGGCATTGCTTTTGACCACATGACTTTAGCTGCAGCAGAAGAGGGATTGGGAACTTGTTGGATTGGTACTTTTTCCCAGGAAGATATTAAACGTATCTTAAATATTCCCGACCAATACAAAGCTGTCGTTCTTTTACCAATCGGTTTTCCAGATGATGCTCCAGCCCCAAAATCAAGAAAAAAAATAGAAGAACTTATTTCTTACGAAAATTTTTCCGAATAAAAACAGGGGTTAAAAAACAGAGAACAATCCTCTGTTTTTTTAATTGACTTTTGCTTATAAAAAAAGTAATATCCACTATTGTTGTTTAACAATTAAATAAAGTATTGTGAAATAGAAAGGGAAAAAATGGAAAATAGAAGGGTGAAAAAAATAAGAGTAATGGTTACTGGCTTGCCTGGCAAGATTGCCGAATCAATTGCTGATTGGATAGCAAAAATACCTGATATGATACTTTTACCCTTCACTTTATCAGAGGAACCAGGAAAATTATGGGTTGGCCAAAATGAAATTTGGCAGATTGCTCCAGAATATCATAGAGACAGATTAAGAGATATCTCTCCTGATGTAGTTGTTGATTTATCCGATTTTAGCCATACCAAATGCAAGAAACGAAATTGCCAATTATATTGCGATTGCAATATTCCTTTTCTGGTGGTAAATGCTATCAAAGATTCTGGTTTTTTGCGAGAAGTAAAAAAATCAGGCCTGTCAGCTTTTATTGTTCCTCAAGACGAAATCCAAGAAATATTAGAGGCAATTAGATTATTAAAAGCGAGAGGAAGTGGCTCAAGGGTCATGACGATTAGGCTTAAAAAAAAGAAGCTCTGAGATGGCTTTAAGATAAAACAAAATAACCCAAGTAGAAAATCTATTTGGGTTTTTATTGCCCCTTTTTAATTTTAAAGTTATAATAAACGTATAAAAAAAATTATGATAAAAAAATTCATCTTTGTCATTTTATTTTTAGGATTATTATTCGGAATTTTTAATTTTGTTCTTGCCCTTCGCAGTTCTAATGAAATAGGGGTTACTCAAGAAAACAAAATTGAGATTAATTTTTTTTATAGTCCAACCTGCCCTCATTGTGCTAAAGAATGGGAGTTTTTGAAGGAATTAGAAAAAAAATATCCTGAAATTAAAATTAATAGAATTTCTATTTATGAGAAAGACAATGTTGAATTGTTGAAGGAATTTTATAGAAATTATAATGTTCCTTCTGAGTATTACGGTATGGTGCCGGCGACTTTCACCAGCAGATACTTCATTGGTTTTAATGAAGAAATTAGGAAAGCCGTTGAGGAGTGTATTTTAGAATGCAAAAAAGACATAATGTCGCAGCAGACCGTTAGCATTATTGATTTGGAAGGGAATATAAGCATCCCTATTTTGGGCAAGATAAACATAAAAAAATATTCTTTGCCCCTATTAGCAGTCATTTTAGGGGCATTAGATGGTTTTAATGTTTGCTCTTTGGGAGCTTTGGTTTTAATTTTAGGTTTAGTTTTAGCTCTTCATTCCAGAAAAAAAATTTTTATTTTCGGTGGTCTTTTTATTCTGACAACAGCAGTGATTTATGGATTTTTAATAGTCCTTTGGTATCAAATTTTTTCTCTTTTAGTTCCCTATATAAGAATTATGGAAATTTTGATAGGCCTTTTGGGAATTGGCGGCGGAATTTATTTTTTGAAGCAATTTATTAAATTCAGAAAACAAGGACCGACTTGCGACATAGGAACGGGGAAGCAAATAATCTCAAAATTTTCTTTTAAATTTCAAAAATCCCTTAGAGAGTCAAAAAATATTTTATTGCTCATAGGATTAGTTGTTTTATTCGCCGGCATAGTTACCATTATTGAATTTCCTTGCTCAGCCGCAGTTCCGGTAGTTTTTGCCGGCATTCTATCTCAATCTCATCTTCCGTCATTTTTCTATCTTTTATATATTACTTTTTATCTTATTTTTTATTTATTAGATGAAATAATTGTTTTTCTGATTGCTTTTTTCACAATGAAAATCTGGTTATCTTCAAGCAAGGTTACAACCTGGATTATCTTAGTTCAAGCAATAATTCTTTTTGGACTTGGTGCTTATTATCTTTTCGGATTTTATCTTTTCAGATAAATCACCAATAAATAATAATATATGGATGTCTTTATTTATATCTTAATTAGCACATTTTTGATTAGCGGGATTTCTTTTGTCGGTGTCTTGACCTTGGTTTTAAAAGAAAAGTTTTTAGAAAAAATTTTATTAGTTTTAGTCGCATTTTCTGCCGGCGCTTTAATTGGTGGAGCTTTTCTTCATCTGCTTCCAGAAGTAATTATGGAGGTTGGTTTGAAAGAAAATCAGCTCGTAAAAATATTTTTATATTTGCTTTCTGGCTTTTGTTTCTTTTTTATTCTGGAACAGTTTATCAGTTGGCATCATCATCACGCAACCCGGCATCCGGAAGTAAAGCCATTTTCTTATTTAATTTTAATTTCCGACGGAATCCATAATTTTATTGACGGTCTGATTATTGCAGCTTCTTTTGTGGTTTCTTTGCCTCTTGGGCTAGCTACTACTTTGGCGGTAGCCCTTCATGAAATTCCTCAGGAAATCGGTGATTTCGGCGTTTTAATTTACGGCGGATTTAAAAAAATTAAGGCATTATTTTTAAACTTTTTGTCGGGAATTTTAGCGGTTATCGGCGGCATTGTCGGATTTTTAATTTCTGAAAAAATAGGCCAGTCAATTATTTTTCTTTTGCCTTTTGCGGCTGGAAATTTTATTTACATTGCCTCTTCCGATTTAATTCCGGAAATTAAACACAAAGAAAGTTTTAAAAAATCAATAATTTATTTTTTTGTCTTTTTACTCGGCATCGGCCTTATGTGGTTGATGAAATTAATGTTAAAATAAAAAAATAGAATAATTAATTTCTAAACGATTAATCTTATGAGAAAAAAAATAATTTTAATAGTCATTGTCATTGTCGTTGTTTTAGGATTTGTTATTTATCAGTTTTTTATTAAAAAAGAAAAACCAGAATTTGTTTTGGAAAAAGTGGCGATGGCTACGGTTTTAAAAGAAGTTTCCGAAACAGGAATGGTTAAAATTTCCGAAGAAACAAAACTCGGTTTTAAAAATGCTGGCAGGATTGAAAAAATATTGGTAAAAGTAGGGGACGTAGTTGAAGCCGGAAAAGAGTTAGCCAAACTTGAGACCAACCAGCTTTTGATTGAGTTAACAGAGGCAAAAGCAGATATTGAGGTTGCTAAAGCAAAAAAAACAGATGCTAAAGCTTCCCTAGAAACAGCTAAACAGGATTTAAAAGACATTGAGGCAGGTGCCGAAGAAGATTTAAAAAACGCCTACGGAGACGCTCTTAATACTTTAGATGATGCTTATCTAAAAATGTATAATGCCTTTAATACGGTGAGCGACGTTCAAAAGACATATTTTAATTCCACTGATCAAGAATCAATCCAGGTTAAAGAGAGTAAAGATAAAATAGAAAATGTTTTAGAGCAAACAAAGTCGTATATTGCGCAAGCAAAGAGCGATTTTCAAAATGAAAAAATTGATACAGCTCTTTCTAAAATAAAAGATTACCTTTCTGATACAAAAGAGGCCTTAGAAATAGTTAGAGATATAACAGAAAGACCAAGTTACAGAGATACTATATCAAGCTCTGATAAAACTTCTTTAGACAACCAAAAATCATACATTAATACTGGTTTTACTAATTTAATTAACGCTCAACAGACCATTTCAACAACTAAAATTACCAACGATACAAATATTAATAACGCAAAATCCAAGGTTTCGGCTCTTGAAATCCAACTAAAAGAGGAAGGTGAGAATATTGGTTTATATCCCGCCCAAGTAAATCAATGTCTGGCAAAAATTTCCCTTTTGGAAAATCAAATTCAAGAGGCGATTCTTAAAAATCCCGGCGATGGCCAAATAACAAAAATTAATAAAAGAGAAGGAGAAATAGTTCAACCAACCGATTTTGTAATTTCTTTTTTACCTTCAGCTCCCTTTCAAATAGAAGTAGATATTTATGAAGAGGACATTGTCAATGTTAAGATTGGCGACCCGGTAAGAATTACTTTAGCTGCTTTTCCTGACGAAGTTTTAGAAGGAAAAGTGGTTTTAATTGACCCGGCAGAAAAATTAATTGAAGGAGTTGTTTATTATAAAGTGACCATTGATTTTAAAGAGGCAAAAGAAAGCATTAAGCCCGGCATGACCGCTGATATTGTGATTGAGAGCGCCAAAAAAGATAATGTTTTGGTTATCCCAAAAAGAACGATTGAAAAAATAAATGGCAAAAAAATAGTTAAAGTTTTCAAAAACGGTAATGTAAAAGAGCGGGAGATAGAGATTGGTTTAGAAGGAAGTAATGATTTAGTGGAAGTTATTTCGGGCCTAAAAGAAGGCGAAGAAGTAGTTATTGAGTAGCAATGGGAATTTATGGCAGAACCATTAATAAAATTAGAAAATATTTGGAAAATATATCAATTAGGGGAAGTAGAACTTAATGTTTTAAGAGGAGTAAGCCTGGAAATAAATCCAGGTGATTTTGTCACATTAATGGGTCCTTCGGGTTCTGGTAAATCAACTCTCTTACAGATTATCGGATGCTTAGATGTACCAACTAAAGGAAAAGTTTTTCTAGCCGGAGAGGACGTTTCTAGAATGACCGAAGATGAACTCGCCCAGATTAGGGGTCAGAGAATCGGATTTGTTTTTCAGCAATTTAATTTGTTGCATAATCTTAATGCTCTTGAGAATGTAATGCTGCCGATGGTTTTTCAGGGAGTGGCTGAAAATAAAAGAATAGAAAGAGCCAAAAACCTGCTTAATTCTCTAAATTTAGGTAAAAGGATTTTTCATAAACCGACCGAGCTTTCTGGGGGAGAGCAGCAAAGAATTGCTATTGCCAGGTCGTTAGCTAATGACCCTGAAGTTATAGTTGCTGACGAGCCAACCGGAAACTTGGATTCCTTTACCGGAAAGATGATTATGGATATTCTAATTGAGCTCCATAAGAAAGAAAATAAAACAATTGTTGTTGTGACTCATGACCCAAATATTGCTGGTTATTCTGAACAAGTAATTAATATTAAAGATGGACAGATAGTTTCCAATCATTTGGCAAAAGAAAAAGTTTTGTGGGGGAAATAGATATGCTTAAAGAATACATCAAAATCGCTATAAGGAGTTTAAAAACCAGACCTATCAGAAGCTGGTTAACTATGCTTGGTGTTATTATCGGCGTATTTTTAATTGTTTCTCTAATGTCTTTGAGCGAAGGAATAAAAACAGCTCTAATGAACCAACTAAAAATGATGGGCAAGGACTTAATTATGGTTTTTCCCGGAGAGATAAACGACATGGCAACCATGATGGGAGGAGGTCTTGAACTAACAGAAGATGACATAGATGCAGTTAAAAAAACAGAAGGAGTAGAAAAAATTGTACCTATGGATTATAAAGGAGAGGCAGTAAGGCACGAGGGCAGGGTTAAAACAATATTAATAAACGGCGTTTCTTTTGAAGATGGAATAGATATTTTAAAGAGCGATTTTGGCTGGAGCATGAAGGAGGGTAATTGGCCCTCTCTTGGTAAAAAAGAAATTATTGTCGGTTCAGCTGTTCCCACCGACCTTTTTCCGGGGATGAAAGTTGGGAACGAGGTAGTTATTAACGGGAGAAAATTTATAGTTTCAGGAGCATTAAAGTCCTTAGGAAATAAGCAGGACGATTCTACAATTACTGTTGATTTAGACCTTTTTAAAGATATTACCGGGGAAAGAAAGGGAGCTAAATTTATTTTAGCCAGGGTAAAACAGGATTATGAAGTAGATGAAGTAGTTGAAAATATAAAAAGCGAGCTTTTAAAAACCAGAAAAAGAATAAGGGGCTTGGACTCTCCTTCGTTTTCTGTTTTAAGTTCGGAAAAGGTGGCAGATATCGTAAGCAGCATATTAGGAATGATACAGATAGCCATTTTCGGCTTTGCTTCAATAGCTATTATAGTCGGCGGAATAGGGATTATGAATACAATGTATACTTCTATCCATGAAAGAATTAGAGAAATTGGAATTATGAAAGCGGTTGGAGCAAAAAATAGAAATATAACAGCTATTTTTTTAATAGAATCCGGATTTTTTGGACTTTTCGGGGGTTTGGGAGGAATGGTTTTAGGATTGGGCTTGGCTAAAGTAGTAGAATTTGCCATTAAAACAACAGGTAATTTATATTTGCAGGCCTCAATAACTCCTCAGCTAATTATATTTAGTTTAGGATTTTCTTTTTTGGTTGGCTGTATCGCCGGCTATCTGCCAGCCCGTTCTGCCTCAAAACTCAAACCAGTTGACGCCCTCCGCTACGAATAGAAAATTTGACACTACTTCTTGGAAAGATATAATGAAATTGTATGAGAATTACGAAATGTGATTTATGCAAAAAGAAAATTAAGGGCGAGCCGATAACTGCCGGAGTTGGATTTTTTCCGAAAGCCGAACTGTGTGAAAAATGCGGAGCCTCGATTCTAAATTTTTTAAGGAGATATAAATTTATAAAATCAGAAAAAGCTAAAAAGAAATAACATACTTACAGAGGAAGATATTAAAAAACTTGATATTTGACATTAGTTTTCGGAATGTTATTATGAAAGTATCAACAATAATTAAATAATAATTAGATTTTAAAATGAAAAAGCGTAAAGAAACAATATATAATTATGAAGTAATTTTTGATTATAATGGAGAGGGATATACTATTACTGTCCCTGGGCTTCCTGGGTTAGTAACAGAAGGGGATAATCTTAAAGAAGCAAGAGAAATGGCTAAAGATGCTATTCGTTGTTGTATTGAAGCTCTATTAAAGGATAGGATGTTTATTTCTCAAAAATCAAATGTAAGGAGAAAAGAAAGAATTAAAGTAGCTGTTTAATTTTAATATTGTGTCTAAACTTCCTCGAATACCATCTTTATTAGTAATTAGAGCTCTAAAGCGAGCTCGTTTTTATGAGTATCATCGTTCAGGCAATCATATTCAGTTACATCATTTTGATAATCCTAATTTAAGAGTCACTA
>PEYC01000044.1 GCA_002774555.1 Candidatus Nealsonbacteria bacterium CG08_land_8_20_14_0_20_36_22 | reverse complement strand
CCGTTAGAGATATTTTCTATTTTTTGTTCCCCCAAGAGTTCTAAATCTCTAACGGGGTAAATTTTTTGGTTGTTCATTAGTTTGATTATAACACGATTTTGCTTTCTTAAATTGTTAAAAATTGTTAATAAGTTTCCGGGTAAATAAACACTTTATTGAATCTTAAATCAATATATTTGATATTTTTTCTCTTTTCAGGAGAAATTTTTTCTTTCAAAATAATATTTAATTCAGTTAATTGCCAGTCCAAATTTTCTTTTGGGTTAAAATAAATTTCCCAACCATCCAAAGTTTTGATGTTTAATTTTTCTTTAGAAGCCAAAAAAAACTTTTCAATAGGGATTTTTAAATCGTTTTTTAATTTAAAATTGATTTTTAAAATTTGTTCAATTTCCCCTTTTTCAATAATGGATTCTCCGATTATCTTCGGCATTTCTAAAGACGTTTGGCTCACCTTCTCAAATATCACTCCTTCCCTATCAATAAAATAACAATTTTCTTCTTCAATTATGCTTTGACAAAAAACAGCCACAGGCGTCCTTTCTTCAATTTGAATTACCAAACCGTCTGGAAATTTTCTTTTCAGGTCTATTTTAGCAATTTGAGGATATTTTTCTAAAATATTTTTAGTTATTTCATCCAGATTGGCCAGGAAAATATTTTTTTGTTCAGTTGAGATAATTTTTATAATTTCTTCGCTTGAGGTTTTTCTATTCCCAAAAACTTGAATTTTCTCTATTTGGAAAACCGAAGAAAAAATAAAAAAATAAATAATTCCTCCTGAAAAAGCTGCAATTAAGCAGAAGAACCAAAAAAACTTGTTTTTTATGATTGATTTTTTATTTCTAGTTCTATAATTTTTTTTATATCTATATTTTCTCATAGATGTCTCTTTATTTTTCTAATTTTTTCAAAAACAAAATTTAGCCAATATTCTGGAGAAATAACTAAATCTTGGGTTTTAACATATTCTTTTTTATTACCCCCGAATCCCATTTTAAATAAAGTTAAACCAGCCCAAGGATGCTTCCTTAATTCTAAATTTTGGTCTACGATGCCCCAAAAATTATATAATTTACAACTACGCCTTCTAGCTTCTTTTATCGCTTCCCACTGCAACAAATATGACACCGGAATTTTGTTATATTCTGATAAAGAAGCTCCGTGATGATAAAAACCAATTCCCTGCCAATAAACCGCAATAGCCGAAGAAATAATTTTTCCATTATATTCACCTAAAAAAATTAAAATCTGATTGTCTGGCGAAAAACATAAAAACTGATTTTTTAAATAATTTGGAGAAAACGGCACAAATTTATGCCGTCTTGCTGTCGCACAATAAACCTCATTGAATTTTTCTAAATCTTTAATATTCTGGCTTTTAACAATTTCGATGTTACTATTTTTTAAGGCCTGTTTTATTAAATAACGGGTTGTTTTCCTCATCATCATTAAAAGTTCTTCTTCTGAAGACGTAATATCTAATTCCCAAGTTACCTCTGGATGCATATGAATTGGCGCGTCTCTAAATCCTAAATCTCTAAAAACTTTAATATTTTCTTCGTTTTTTTCCCAAATCGGCGCTACTCTAATAAAACTTGCCTTCTCTTTTTTGGCAACTTCTTTTAATTTATTTGTTAAAACTCCCAGAGTTTTTGATTTTCCCACAGGACAGTGGGGCAAAAATAGAAAAGTTCCTCTTTTCGCAACAATCTTTATAACCAAAGCACAAGCAACAAGTTCATTATTATCATAAACACCTAATCGCCAAATCTTATTGCCCTCTAATCTCTGAAATTCTCCCCAATTCCAGGAATCCAAAAATGTCTTCTCTTCACACTCCAAAAGAAATCCTTCCCAGACATTTTTATTTTTTATTTCTTTTATTTCCATATGTTTAGAAATTTAACAATTTTTTTAGCGTCTTTTTGGGAAATATTAATATGAGTTGGTAAATTAAGTGTTTTTTTCGCAAGATTCTCGGCTTTCGGACAGCTGCCTAATTTGTATTTCACCTTATCTAATTTTGTGTCATAGGGGGCAATTGCGCTTGTATACCAATCCCCTATCAAAATATTTTCTTTGTGCCAGGCCTCAAAGATTATCTGGTGAGCTTTTGGATGTTTCGCTGTAAATCTCAAAAAAATAGAATTATCTTTTTTGGGAAGTATAAAAGAGGAATTTTTCAAGTTCTCATAATAAAAATCGGCAATTTTTTTGCGATGCTGGTTAAATTTCTCTAATTTTCTAAATTGATTTAAAACTAAAAGAGCCAAAGCGTTTGGGAGTTGTTTTGGAAAATAATTCGGCTTCTCCCCTCTTTTTTCTTTCCAATGGACTGCTTTTGACAAAATATGAAGAACTTGCGATAAAACTAAAAACATTTTCCCTAAATCTAAAAAATTGTAAATAGGCAGAATCAAAAAATTTAATAAAATCGGATGTAAAAGTTGCTGAAAAATCCAAAAATAAGACGGGGAACCAACTTTTTCCTGAAAATCTTTAATTTTCTTTGCCAAATTGTCATCATTGGTTACTATTATTCCGCCATATACAGAAGAAATTACTTTGTCCCGGGAAAAACTGAAAAAAGCAGCTTTGCCAAAAGTCCCCACTTTTTGGTTATAATATTCGGCTCCTAATGAGTGAGCGCAATCCTCAATTAAAATTAAGTTATAACGCTCTACAAGGCTTAAAATTTCGTCCATATTGGCTGGCAGGCCAAAAGTATGCTGAACCATTAAAACCCGGCTATTCGGGCTTATTTTCCGTTTTAAATCTTCGATATCAATATTAAAATTATTTTCGTCACAATCAACATAAATCGGTTTCAAACCAGACCACAAAATCGGATTTACAGCAGCATTGCAGGTAAATGCCTGCAATAATACCTCGCTCCCCGGCTCTAATCCAAGCGCTGTCAAAATCGCCAGGAGCCCGGTTCTCCCGCTGTTGAAAGAAACCGCCTGTTTTACTCCGAGATACTTTTTAAATTCTTCTTCCATTTCCAAAACCGCCTTGCCTCTTTTCCAAAGCCAAGGCATAAAAATTAATTTCAAAGCCAACCAAACATCGTCCCATTCAGTATTCGGGCTCAAAGATATAGAAATTGGCTTAAATGCTTGACAAATTTTACACATATGCTATAATGAGATTAGTAGAAACGAAATAAAGTTTTTTCACAATTTAATTGGAAAGGATAAAAAGATGGAAACGAAAAAAAGAGGTATAACGCTAATAGAGGCTTTAATAGTGATTCTTTTAATTGCTATAGGCCTCGTTGTATCAATAAGTATAAACAAAAAAATCCGGATGCGGGGAGAGAAAAATATTCACGTTATGGCTACTCTAGGTACTGTAGAAGACAGTAATATTCCTGGCGGTATAACCTTTCAGGTTTCTAATTACTGGGGTTATAGCTGTATTAGCCTCATTGATTACGGTTTTGATGGGACGTTAGATAGGATGACCGCCGGGAATAACTACCAGATAGACCCTAACTCTCCTGATTGGGATATTTGGGTAAAACGATATCTCGAAATAAGAGCCCAGGCCACAAAAGGCAAATAATACTCTTCCTCCTCACACCAAACTCTTCACCAAGGCCCTCACTTCTCCTCTAAAAAGGGCCAACCCTAAGCGTCAAGTTTTAAAAGAATTTGACGCTTTTTATTTCCTTCGGTACTCTGCCTTCTAAAAGAACTACATCGTCATTTTTACAAAATTCTTTTATTTTAGCAATGATTTCTTTCGGGTTTTCAATAAGAAATATCTGCAGAGACCCGATCTCTGCGGTTTTTTTTATTTCTTTAAAATAATCCCTTGTAGTAATTATTGCTAAGTCGCAGACTTCGCCGATTTTCCTACCGATTCTTTTATGAACTTCTTTTGAAACTCTACCTAATTCAATCAAACAAGGCATAACAATAATTAACTTGCCCTGAGCTTGCCGAAGGGTTTTTAAATAATCCAAGTCAGCAATAACACCGTCAGGATTAGCAGAATAAGATGAATCAATGACAACAGGAGCGTCCTTTCTTAAAAATTTCATTCCCCCTTGCTCTGGTTTAATTTTTAAACAAGCTCTGGAAATCTCTTCCAAACTCATTCCTAATTTCTGAGCGCAGGAAGCAGATAATAAAATATTATCAATATTATGAATGCCAAGCAAGTTTACTTTAAAATTAACTCCACTGACCTTAAAAAAAATATATTCTTTTTCAACCCTAATGTCATCTGCCCGTAAATCTAATTTATCTCTTATAATAGCAATGCCATCTTCTGGCAAACCCCGCACTATAATAGTACGGGGCAGGCTTTCAATTAGTTCATATTTTGCTTTTTTAATATTTTCCAAAGAGCCGAAAGTAGATAAATGCTGTTCGTTTATGCCGGTTAGAATGCCAATTTTTGGTCCAAGCATCCTACAAACTTCTTTTATTTTTCCTCTTTCGTAAGCGCCGATTTCAGCAATAAAAACTTGGTGTTCGGGTTTTAACTCATTTAAAATTGTTTTAGCAATACCAATCTCGGCATTAATATTTTTAGGAGTTTTCAAAACCTTAAATTTTTCTGAAAGAATCGTCGCTAAAAATTCTTTGGTTGAGCTTTTGCCGTAAGACCCGGTAATGCCAATGACTATGAGGTTTTTAAATTGTTCTTTTTTTTCTTTTGCTTTTTTTAAAGTTTTTTTTACTAAGATGACTGTTGGAATTTGAAAAAATAAAACTAAGAGAGAAGAAATTATCGGCGCTGAAATAATTAGAATTAAAAAAAGAACTAAATTGAAGAGGTAAAATAAAATTAAAATTTCCAGCAATATGCCAGAAAT
>PEYC01000017.1 GCA_002774555.1 Candidatus Nealsonbacteria bacterium CG08_land_8_20_14_0_20_36_22 | reverse complement strand
ATAAAACGGCTGTAAGATAAACCTTGTTCTCGGCAGGCAGCATTGATTTGAATTTGCCAAAGTTTTCTGAACTCTCTTTTTTTGGTTCTTCTGTCTCGGTAAGCATATTTCCAGGCATGAAGCAAGGCCTCTTTGGCGAGGCGATATTTTGATTTTCTTCCCCAGCGAAAACCCTTTGTGTGTTTCAACAAATTTTTTCTCCGTCTGTGAGCTGTTTTTCCTCGTTTAACTCTAACCATATTAGTGAAGCAGTTGCTTTATTTTTTTAGCTTCTGGTTTTGAGACCTCTATCCATTTTCGCATTTTTCTTTTTTTCTTCCCTGATTTTTTTGCCTGATAATGGTCTTGTCCGGTTGCTCTTCTCAGAACTTTACCGGTTTTAGTAATTTTAAAACGTTTTTTAATTGATTTTCTTGTTTTCATAAAAATATAACGCCAATATCATGCGAATTTTATACCAATGACGCAAATTATTCGCGTTATTGGCATATCATTCGTAGATTGGCATTATTATCTTTTAGATATAATCATTATTAATCCTCTTGACTCTCTTTTTAAGTCCCTTTCAATTTTTATTGGGACTAATTTTTCTAATGTCTCCAGGAATTTTTTAAATTTTTCTTTAGCAAAACCTTCTAGTGCTTTTGACCTTTGTCTTCCTTTTAATGCCATTTCTATTCTAACCTTATTTCCTTTTTTTAAAAATTTTTCTGATTGGTTCACTCTTGTTTCTAAATCATGCTCTGAAATCCCAAAAGTTAATCTTATTCCCTTAAGCTCGCCAGTTTTGTGATGTTTGGCCGCTTTTTCTTTTTTTTGGAGATTATATAAATATTTTCCGTAATCCAATAATTTGCAAACCGGCGGCTCCACCTTTTCAGTAACCTGGATTAAGTCAAAACCTCGCTCCCTGGCTATTTGGATAGCTTTTTCTTTAAATAAAATTCCCAACTGTTTTCCAGTCTCATCAATTACTCTTACTTCCCTCGCTCTTATTTGATTGTTTATGAAAGTCCGTTTGTACAAAATTTTTGAAAAATAATTTTAATTGGTGGAGATGGGGGCGTTGAAGCCCCGTCTAGAAGTTTCGCCAAAATAATACTACAGGCTTATTTTGTTTTGTATTTCGAAAATTAGATAAAAAACAAACAAAATTTTAATTTTCTAATCCCAATTATTTTTAATAATTCTTTTTGGGCGAGAAGAATTATCTATCTCGATATTATGACACCGGAATTTAACTATCGAGAATCGTTATTTCCGATGCTGCTTTAAGCGTATGCTAAAACAGGTTGTTTGTTAAATAAGTTGGCACTTATTTTTCTTTTCCGATTATTTTCGAGAGTCGGAGATCTCGGCCTGCTTTATTTTGACGAAGACCTCTATCAAAACTTTTCATCCCCGTGATTTTAACTCTCTTTGGATTTCCCGTTCTGCCTCCCGTTTTTTAATTGACTCTCTTTTATCAATCTTCTTTTTACCGCGGCCTATCCCGAATTCAAGCTTTATTTTAGCATGTTTAGTATAAACCTTCAAGGGTATTAGAGTCAAACCTTTTTGTTTGGTTTTACCGATTAATTTTTTTATCTCGGCTTTATTTAGAAGAAGCTTGCGAGAACGTTCCGGTTCGTAATCCGGGGGCGCGTTTTTGGGCTGATAAGGAGGAATTTTAGCGCCAATAAGATATAATTCCTCGCCCTTAAATACAACATAAGAACCTGCCAAATTTATCCTACCCAATTTTATTGACTTTACCTCAGTTCCAAGTAAAACCAATCCTGCATCAAACTTTTCCAGGATTTGATAATCAAAATAGGCCTTTTTATTTTCAGTTAGAACCTTCATAATTCTTTTATTTTAGCAAAAAATAAGGTAAACTGGAAATAATGGTTAGAGAAGAGATCGGGAAATTAATAGAAAAAGCGATTAAAGAGCTTGGGTACAAGGTTTCCGAGATTTTGGTTGAACAGCCGAGGGGGAAAGAGTATGGGGATTGTGCGACGAATGTTGCAATGGTGACGGGAAAGGAGTCGATGAGAATAGCAGAAATGATAAAATCAAGAATAAAAAGCAGTATTATCGAAAAAATAGAGATTGTTAAACCGGGGTTTATTAACTTTTTTATTTCAAAAGAATATTTACAAAAACAGGTTGGGGAGATTTTAAAAGAAAAGGAAAAATTTGGGCAAAAAATTCACCCTGTTAAATTGTCCCGCTTTCAGCGGGACACCGCCAAAGGCGGATTTAACAGGGTAAATATAGAGTTTATTTCGGCCAATCCCACAGGTCCTTTAACTTTGGGGAACGGCCGGGGAGGATTTTGCGGAGATGTTTTGGCAAATGTTTTTAAAAAAGCAGGATATAAGATATGCCGTGAATACTATATTAATGATCGGGGTAAACAAATAGAAGCTCTGAAAAAAGGGTTTTACAAAGGAGAAAAGAGAACAGCCCTACAAATTCAAAAAGAAAATCAAAAATTTATCACTAAAAAGCTAAAAATTAAATTTGATGTTTGGTTTTCGGAAAAAAATCTGTATAAAAACAAAGAAGTTGATAAAATTTTAAATTGGCTGAAAAAAAAGAAATTAGCTTATGAAAAAGACGGCGCCTTGTGGTTTAAATCAACTGAATTTAGAGATGATAAAGATAGAGTGTTGGTGAAAGCAGATGGCGAGAAAACCTATTTTGCTTCGGATATTGCTTATTTGAAAAACAAATTTGAGCGCGGTTTTGATAAGCTGATTTTCTTTTGGGGAGCTGACCATTATGGTTATATCGCCAGATTAAAAGCAGCGGCAGAGGCATTAGGATATAAAAAAGAACAATTAACTGTTGTTTTAATGCAGTTAGTTAAGCTTTTTAAAGAGGGCCAGGAATTTAAAATGTCAAAAAGAACCGGTAATTATGTGGGGCTCGAAGAATTAATAGATGAAGTTGGTTTAGATGTTGCTAGATTTTTCTTTTTAACGAGAAGTCCCGATAGTCATTTGAATTTTGATATGGATTTGGCAAAAGAACAGTCAGAGAAAAATCCGGTTTATTATGTCCAATATGCTTATGCGAGGGTATCAAGCATTTTGCGCAAAGCGCAAAATAATTTTCAATTTTCAATTTTCAATTTTCAATTATTAAATCATCCGAGCGAGTTGAATTTGATTAAACAATTGATTAGGTTTCCGGAAATTATTGAAGATACTGCTAAAGATTTTCAAGTTCAGAGAATTCCTCAGTATGTAGTTCAGTTAGCTGACGCTTTTCACCAATTTTACGAAAACTGCCGGGTGATTTCCGAAGATAAAGAATTAAGTAAAGCCCGGTTTGCTTTAATATCAGCCACAAAAATTGTTCTCAAAAACACTTTAGATTTACTGGGGATTTCAGCCCCGGAGAAGATGCGTTAGTTCAACAAGTAAGTGCAACACTTTGATAAAATAATGTATTATCAAAGTGATATGAAATATACACATTTTACGGTTGAGGAAAGGGAGAGAATACAAGAGATGTTGTGGCAAAAAACCTCAATCAGAACCATTGCCGCGGCATTAGGTCGTTCACCTTCTTCTGTGTCCAGAGAAATTAAGAGGAATCTGGATTCTCTTGGGAGACGAAGATATATTCCCAGAGCAGCTCATGAAAGAGCCTTAAAAAAGAGAGGCTTAAGAGGCAGAACAGAAAGATTAAAGAATGACACTATCAGAGCTTATGTGATACGAGAATTAAAGAAGAGAACATCGCCAGAGCAGATAGCAGGCAGGATTAAAGAAGACTTGCCCGGTTATTCCATATCTCACGAAGCAATATACCGATTCATATATCATCAAATACACAGAAATGGCTGGGGATTGTTGAAGCCTGGTTATGAGGATTTAAGGCCCTACTTAAGAAGAAAGAAGAAACGTAGAACCCATAAAGGAATGAGACGCTGTCAGAGAACATCTTCAACTGTTAAAGGATTATCTATTGATTTACGCCCTATGATTGTTAGTGATAGAATTCGTATAGGCGACTGGGAGTCAGACACAGTTGAATCAAAAGATCATAAACCTGGAATTAACACGTTTGTTGAGAGAAAAACAGGATTAGTGCTTATCACCAAATTAAGAGATAAAAGCAGCGAAGCCACCGTTCTGGCAATAGAAAGCAGGGTTAAAAATCTACCCCAAAGACTGAAACAAACAGCTACCTTTGATAACGGCTTTGAAAATCAAAAATGGGAAGAGCTCGAAAAGAGAACAGGGTTTAAATGTTTCTTTGCTCATGCTTATCATTCCTGGGAAAGAGGGACCAACGAGAATACCAATGGCTTAATCAGAGATTTATTTCCAAAGAAAACAGATTTTACTATGATATCTGACGAGGAAATACAAGAAGTTGAGAACAACCTTAACCACCGGCCCAGAAAACGGCTCGGCTGGAAGACACCCTTAGAAATGTTTTCAAAAAAATTGAATCGTTTTAACATTAGCATTAATATGCCAAGTGTTGCGCTTGCAGGTTGAATTCAGGATGTAAGAGCTTGACAAGTAGCAAGATGATATGGTATAATTAGGACAGAGTAGTGTTCTTTTATAAAACAAATTGTCGCATTTAGCGACCCCTAAAACCTCGGGCAGAGGGAATTTTTTCGGCAAAAAGCCGGGAAAGGATGTGTATTATGAAGTACGGAGAATTAACATTGGGGCAGATTGAAGCAGTTGTTAACAAATTGGGCGGAATGAATGGCGTCAATAAGTTGCTATCAGGCGAACTGGTGGGCAAAGAGATGGAAAATCAACGACAAACATCCATGGTTATAGTTGACTATAGTCAAACCCTTGCCCAAATGATCAAAGCTGGCAACTACGGCTGGGTGAACAACGATATCACTCAGGAACATTTTCCAATTGCTGGGAGCGGTAAGCAAGAAGAGGAAATCGTTCTTTTCTGTTTCGGAAAGAACATTTCTTCTGGCGACGCCATTGCCGAAATGGAAAAGCAGGGCTTCCGTCCCGCTAGAATAGAGGAATTGTTGGCTCTCGGCGCGGCTTATCCTGGACTGCAAAAGCAATTTCCGATTGTTGCTCTTGGTTCTGTCTGGCAGGATCCGGTTAGCAGCCGCCTCGTGCCGTATCTGAACTGGTTTAGCGATGAGCGCCTCCTGCACCTCCTTTGGTTCGAGGGTGGTTGGGGTGGGGACTGGCGTTTCGCTGCCGTGCGCAAGTAAGTTTTTGGACTTTTGGGTTCTTAATCCTTCTTGGATTTTTGGATTCTTGGTCCGAACAACAAAAATCCTTTGCGAAAAACCTTTCGCAAAGGATTTTATTTTTGATCAGAATATGATAATATAATTTTGGATAGTAGATTGATATGCTCACGGTTACGGCTGTGAGCGATTGAGATCCGGGATTAGAACAACGCAGAATAATATGGGGTACGCTTCATATTAGGGTCGTTTCTAATTTCCAAAAAACAAAGATACTTGGTGCAAGATATTAAGGAATTAACCCCAATAGTAAAGCAAAGCTTACTACGGGGCGAGGATTCCGAATAAGATTCAACCCCGAGAGCAATCAAGGGGTGGTGGCATAGATGATATTTTGTACAATTGGTTCTGTCTGGCAGAATCCGGATAGCAACCGCCACGTGCCGTATCTGAACTGGAATAGCGATGAGCGCAACCTGAACCTCAATTGGTTCGAGAATGATTGGAATGAGAACTGGCGTTTCGCTGCCGTGCGCAAATCTCTTTGTTTCCCGCCTTAATCAGGCGGGTTTATAATTACAAGCGAGAAAGGAAAAGAAAAATTTACTTTTCTTTTCCGACCGAGCGAAGTAATTATGTATGATAAAATTCATTTTAGAGATTTTAACCAGCCGTCGAGCATCCTGCCGATTTCGTCCAGTTTTTCAGAAAGGCGAATGTATTTTTTATTATCCAGCGCTTTTATTTCCCAAGCAATTTGCAAAAAGAATTTTAATAAATCAAGCTTTACAGATGCCTGAATCAAATAAATCAATTTTTCTCCCTTGCCTGAATGAAACGCTTTGATTACAGATTCAGTGGTTTCTATAAAAAGCGAGTCAATTTTTGACCCTAAAGTATAACGAGATGTTTTTGGGAAATGAGGCAAAAACTTATGCCAAAGCTTGTAGGCGTTGACTAATTTTTGCACCAAACTTAAATTTGACTGGTTGGGGGGGGGTATTAAAGGAACAATTATGAAGATTCAATTGACCCATAAATTTGAGGATATAGTAAGCGTTAATAATTTGCTTTTGGCTTGGCAGGAATTTATTAAAGGAAAAAGAAACAAGAAAGATGTGCAGAAGTTTTCTTTCAATTTAATGGATAATATTCTGTCTTTGCAACAAGATTTAGTTAATCATACCTATAAACACGGTGGCTATCAAGCATTTAATATCTGTGACCCAAAACCGAGAAATATCCATAAGGCGAGCATTCGCGACAGGTTAGTCCATCATGCGGTATATCGCATATTGTATCCGTTTTTTGAGAGAATATTTATTTCCGACTCTTATTCGTGTCGGTTAGAAAAGGGAATGTATAAAGCAATAAAAAGGTTTATAGATTTCTATTATGTAGTCAGCAAAAATAATACAAAAACCTGTTGGGTTCTGAAATGCGATATTAGGAAATTTTTTGCGAGCATAAATCATAAAATATTAAAAAATATTTTAAGTAAATATATTCCGGATAAAAATATTCTATGGCTTTTAGGAGAGATTATTGATAGTTTTTATTCTATAAAACCCGGGGTTGGTCTGCCCCTTGGTAATTTAACATCACAGCTTTTGGTAAATATTTATATGAATGAATTTGACCAATTTGTAAAACATAAACTTAAAGAAAAATATTATATCAGATATTCAGATGATTTTGTTATTTTAAATCATAATAAAAAATGGATAGAAAGTTTGGTGCCTGAAATAAAATCTTTTTTAAACAATAATCTTAAACTGTTAATACATCCCGATAAAATATTTATAAAAACCTTATTTTCTGGGGTTGATTTTTTAGGTTGGGTTAATTTCCCAGACCATCGAGTACTCCGCAACGCTACAAAGAGAAGAATATTTAAAAGAATAAAAACAAACAAAACAAAAGAGACACTCAATTCATATTTTGGGCTACTAAGACATGGGAATACTCAAAAATTGAAAAGAAAGATTTCCTTACAATTTATAAGTGAATAAGTTGAAAAAATCAATTTTTTTAGTTAAAATAAGCTATAAAAATGAAATTGAAAAATAAATATATTCTCTTAAGACACGGAGAAACAATTTATCAGACAAAGAAGAAAGGACTTTTATATCCTTGGACATCAGTAAATTTGGTTGGTTTAACGAAAAAAGGAAAAGAGCAAGTAAAATCTGTAGTAGAAAAGTTTAAAGCTAAAAATGTTGATTTAATCTATTCTTCAGATTTTTTGAGAACTTGCCAAACAGCGGAAATTGTTGCTAAAATACTTGGGTTAAAAATTATTTTTGATAAACGGCTTCGGGATATAAATTTTGGGATTTTTTATGGAGGAAAAATAGATGAATACAGAAAGTTTTTCACTAATAAAAAACAAAAATTCTTTAAGCGGCCTCCTAAAGGCGAAAGTTGGCGAGATGTCAAAAAAAGGACAATAGATTTTATAAAAGATATTGAAAAAAAATATAAAAATAAAACAATTATAATTATCAGCCACGGTGACCCGATTTGGCTTTTGAATGGATTCTTAAAAGGATTAAACGAAAAAGAGCTTTTAGAAAAAAACCAGTTTGATGATACTTTTTCCTCTGTTAAAGGATTTTATCCCGGTCTAAGCGAATTTTTAGAGGTTAAATAAATCAGAAAAATATGAGTTTAGATTTTCCAAAAATAGAAGAGAAAATACTAAGGTTTTGGCAAGAGAAGAAAATTTTTGAGAAGTTGAGAAAAAAAAACCAGGGTAAGGAACATTGGTCGTTTTTAGATGGGCCAATAACTGCTAATAATCCTATGGGCGTTCACCACGCTTGGGGGAGAACTTATAAAGATATCTTCCAGAGGTATAAAGCAATGCAGGGGCGTGAGCTAAGATTTCAAAATGGCTTTGATTGCCAAGGGCTTCATGTTGAAGTTGAAGTTGAAAAGGAATTAGGTTTTAAAAATAAAAAAGATATTGAGAAATACGGAATTGACAAGTTTGTTGAAAAATGTAAAGAAAGGGTGAAAAAATATTCAAAAATCCAGACAGAACAATCAATTCGGCTTGGCCAATGGATGGATTGGGATAATTCTTACTACACAATGTCTGATGAGAATAATTATGCTATTTGGGGCTTTCTTAAAAAATGCCGGCAAAGAGGACTGCTTTATAAAGGAAGAGACGTTGTGCCTTGGTGTCCGCGCTGCGGCACAGCGATATCTCAGCATGAAATTTTAACAGAGGAATATAAAGAAATAACTCACAAAGCAATTTTTGTAAAATTACCAGTAATTAATAAAAAGAATACTTTTTTTCTTGTCTGGACGACCACGCCCTGGACTTTGCCAGCCAATGTGGCTTTAGCTGTTCATCCAGAATTAATTTATGCTGAGGTTCAGGATAAAAATAGAGATATTTTTATTATTTTGAAAGAAAAAGCTAATTTAATTGCGGAAGGAAAAATATTAAAAGAGTTTCCTGGTAAAGAATTAAAGGGCTTGGTTTATCAAGGGATGTTTGATGAACTTCAAAAAACAGAACATAGAGTTATTTTATGGAAAGACGTAACTTCTGAAGAGGGGACAGGTATTGTTCATATTGCCTCTGGTTGTGGACAAGAAGACTTTAAACTTAGTAAAGAATTTAATCTCTCTGTTATTGACCCAACAAACGAGGAAAGTAGGTATAAAAAAGGTTTTGGTTTTTTGACTGGAAAGTTGGTTAGCCAGGTAAATGATTTGATTTTTGATAATTTGGCGAAGAAAAATTTGGTTTTTAAAATTGAGGATTACAAACATCGTTATCCAACCTGCTGGCGCTGTAAAACAGAATTGATTTTTCGTTTGGTTGATGAATGGTACATTTCAATGGAAAAATTGAGAAAACCATTAATAGTAGTGGCAAAAAAAATAGAGTGGATTCCTTCTTTTGGCTTGGAAAGGGAGTTGGACTGGTTGAAGAATATGCAGGACTGGCTGATTTCCAAAAAACGTTATTGGGGATTGGCTCTGCCGATTTACGAATGCTCCTGCGGTAATTTTGAAGTAATCGGCTCAAAAGAAGAGTTGAAAGAGAAAACGGTTAAGGGTTGGGATAAGTTTAATGACAATTCTCCTCACAGGCCCTGGATTGATGAAATTAAAATTAAATGCTCAAAATGCGGAAAGTTGGTCTCTCGGATTCCTGATGTCGGGAATCCTTGGTTGGATGCCGGCATTGTTCCTTTTTCCACAATGACAAAGGAATGGTTTCCGGCTGATTTGGTTTGTGAGTCGTTCCCCGGCCAGTTTAAAAACTGGTTTTATAGTATTATTGTGATGAGCATGGTTTTGGAGAATGTGGCTCCCGTAAAAACAATTTTTGGTTATGCCTCTGTTCGCGACGAAAAAGGCGAGGAAATGCATAAATCAAAAGGAAATGCTATTTGGTTTGATGATGCGGTTGAGAAAATTGGGGCAGACCCGATGCGTTGGATGTATGCCAGGCAAAACCCCGAGTATAATTTGAATTTCGGATATAAGGCGGCTGATGAAATAAAGCGGAAATTGCTTACTTTGTGGAATAGTTTCGCTTTTTTTATTACTTATGTGGATAAAAAAGATTATCCCTCGCAAGTATTAAAGCCAAAACCTAAAGATATTTTAGACATCTGGATTGTTTCGCGGCTCAATAATTTAATTGAAAAAGTGACGAGGAATTTAGAACGATACAATGTTTCTGTTGCTACTTTGGCAATAGAAAAGTTTTTTATTAATGATTTATCACTTTGGTATGTTAGAAGGTCCAGGAGAAGATTCCACGCCGGGGCTAAAGATAGAGAAGAAGCAATCGCAACTCTTTATTATGTTCTTTTGAATTTATCAAAACTTATAGCTCCCTTCACTCCCTTTATTGCCGAAGAATTATATCAATGTTTAGGCGGAGAAAAAGAATCTGTTCATTTAGAAGAATATCCTGAACCAAACAAGAAGTTGATTAATAAAGAATTAGAAGAAAAAATGATAAAAATCAGAGGAATTACCACTGAGGTTTTGGCTCAAAGGGCAAAAGCCGGCATAAAAGTTCGCCAGCCGCTCGCCTCGCTCCAAATAAAAAATAAATTAGAAAAAGATTTATTAGAGCCGATAAAAGAAGAAGCTAATGTTAAAAAAATTGTTTTTGGAAAAGAACTTAAATTAAACACTAAAATTACCAAAGGACTTAAAGAAGAAGGGGTGGTTAGGGAGGTTATCCGGCACATTCAAGAGATGAGAAAAAAAGCCGGCCTAAAACCAAAAGATAAAATTTTAGTTCAGGGATACGGCATAAAGAGGTTAAACAAAATTTTAACCCAAAAGAAAGATTTTATCAAGAAAGAAACATTAGCAGAAGATTTTAAAATAGGAAAGGCAAAAACAAAGTTTGGGTTAGAAAAAGAGCTAAAGGTCGATGGAGAAAAATTAAAAATTGGTATTAATAAACTTTGAATTCAATGGGCATTTTTGATAAAAATAAACCTATTCCTGTCAACAAATTAAGAGAAACCATAAAGAAAGACAGCGGAATAATTCCCAAAACTGGCGGTCAAAAATATTCTCAAAGCGAACGGCAAAAAATAGGGCGAGAAGTTTTCGGGTCAACATCGAAATACGGTAGCCAGATTTCCAAAGACGACTACAAAAAAGCAATTCAAGGATTGCAGTCAACCAGAAAAAGGGCAAGTGATTTTAAAACAAGAATGGCGTTGGATAAAGAAATCAGATACCTGAAAGACAGGGGCGGAGTAAAACCATAATTCCTGATTCCTAATTATTGGTTTATGGCTGTTCATTATAGAACCCAAGGTTTTATTTTGAAAAAAGAAGATTTGCGGGAGGCAGACCAGGTTTTTGTTGTTTATACAAAGGACTTTGGAAAATTAAAAATTTTAGGAAAAGCAATACGTAAGATTAAATCAAAATTAAGAGCCGGGATAGACCTTTTTTATTTGTCGGAAATTGAGTTTATCCAAGGAAAAAACCATAAAACCTTAACCGAGGCAATAGTAATTGAAAAATTTAAAAATATAAGAAATTCTTTAAAAAAAATAGAAATTGCCAGTCAAATAGCCGAAGCGGCTGACAATTTAATCACCGGCCAAGAACAAGATGAAAAGGTTTGGAATTTATTGAGTGAGGTTTTTGAAAAATTAAATAATTGGAAATTGGAAATTATTTACTATTATTTCGTTTGGAATCTGCTTTCGATTTTAGGATATCAGATTGATTTATATCATTGTGTTAAATGCCAGGAGAAACTAATTCCGGGCCTGATGAATTTTTCTTCGGAAAGTAATGGAATAATTTGTTTGAGATGTTCGGATGACAGCACAAAAGACAAAATTTTGATTTCGCCGGAAACAATTAAGATTTTTCGCCTTTTCCCTGACAAAAATTGGAGGATTTTATCAAGATTGAAAATTGAACAAGAACAGGGGAAAGAACTGGAAGAAGTTTCCCAGTCCTATATAAATGGTATAATAAGTAAATGAAAAAATTTCTTATCATCATTATTATTTTAGGAATTGCTTTAAGTGTAGCTGGTTTTTGGTATTGGCAGAGGAATCCTTATTCAAAGGAGATTTTGAAATTGGAGATTTTAGGTCCGGAAGAAGCAGTAATTTCTGACGAAATTGAATATACGGTGAAATATAAAAATAATGGCAATGTCCGACTAGAAGAACCTCGTCTTATTTTTGAATTTCCAGAGTATACCTTATTGAAAGAAGGTTTTTCCAAGAGGCAAGAGATAGGACCAGAGGAATTAGGAGATATTTATCCTGGCGAAGAGAAAACCTTTAAATTCAAGGGTCGGCTTTTCGGCAAAGAAGGTGAGCTAAAAACAGTTAAGGCCTGGTTGAATTATCAGCCCAAAAACCTTCAAGCCCGCTACGAATCCTCTACAACTTTTACCACCAAAATCCAATCTATTCCTCTGACTTTTGATTTTGACTTGCCCTCTAAAATAAAAGCAGGCCGGGAGTTTGATTTTTCTTTGAATTATTATTCCAGCTTGGATGAGCCTCTTTTTGATTTAGGAATAAAAATTGAATATCCTTCTGGTTTTGAGTTTATAAAAAGCAAACCTTCGGCTTTGGGAAAGACAGAATGGGAGATTCCTATTTTAAATAAAGCAGAAGGCGGTAGGGTTGAAATTAAAGGAAAGTTATCTGGCGAAACTGGAGAAAATAAAATTTTCCGGGGCGAGCTGGGAATTTGGCTGGAAGATAATTTTGTTTTATTAAAACAGATAACCAAAGGGGCGGAGATTGCCAAGCCCCGGCTTTCTATTTTTCAGACAATAAACAGCCAGAATCAATATATAGCTTTTCCCGGCGATTTGCTTCATTATGAGATTTATTTCAGGAATATCGGAGAAGAAGAATTCAACAATTTGTTTTTAGTGGTAAAGTTAGATGGCAAGGCATTTGATTTTGAGACCATAAAAAGCGAGAAAGGCCAGTTTAAAAATGGTGATAATTCTATAGTTTGGGATTGGCGGGAGGTGCCAAAGTTGGGATTTTTGGGGCAGGGAGAAGAAGGTAAGGTTGAGTTTTGGCTCAATTTAAGAGATGACTGGCAGATAGCTGGCCCCCAAGAAAAAAACGCTATTTTAAAAAATACGGTTTTAATTTCTCAGGCAAAAGAGGAATTTGAAACAAAAGTAAATTCAAAATTAGAAATTTCTCAGGCAATAGACCCAACTACTTATATTATAACTTGGCGAGCAAAAAACTATTTTAACGATGTTAAGAATGTAAAAGTAAAGACGGTTTTGCCTCAAAATGTTCAATTAACCGGCAAGATTTCTCCGGAACAAGAAAAATCAAAATTTGCCTTTGACAGTCAAAGTAGAGAGATTATTTGGATGGTTGGAGATATGGAGGCGGGGACAGGGATTTTAAACGAAGCGCCAAATATTTCTTTCCAGGTTGTTTTAACAGGGGAAGTTGTTGATATAATTGGAGAAATAATAATTACAGGCGAGGACCAATGGACAGGAACATTCATTGAAAACAAAGCCATTCCAGTGGAAACAACCGCACCTGTTAAATAATATTTGTTTTTCCGCCTTGCTTTAAATCGCAGGGCTTTTTTATTTTTGGGAAATTAGGTAACCCCGTTAGAGATTTGTTTTTTCTGTTCTTAATTCTTGCTCTTTAATCTCTAACGGGGTAATATAGAATAATGACAGATTTAATGGAGAAAATTGTGTCTTTGGCAAAGAGAAGGGGTTTTGTTTTTCCTTCGTCAGAAATTTACGGCGGTTTTGGCTCTTGTTATGATTTTGGGCCATTAGGAGTTGAAATGAAAAATAATATTAAAAAAGCCTGGTGGGATGAAATGCTCAAAAAACACGAGGATATTGTTGGTTTGGACGCAGCGATTTTAATGAGCCCGAAGGTTTGGCAGGCATCTGGTCATTTGACAGCGGGTTTTGCCGATGAACTGGTGGAGTGTAAAAAATGCCATCACCGATTTCGTCTAGACGAAATTCAAAATTCTCAGTGTCTTGAGTGCGGAGGAGAGTTAATAAAGTCGCGAAAGTTTAATTTAATGATGAAAACATTTGTGGGCTCGGTTGAAAATGAGGCGACGCTAACTTATTTGCGTGCTGAAACTTGTCAGGGGATTTACGTTAATTTCAAAAATGTTTTGCAAACAATGCGTCTTAAAATTCCCTTTGGCATAGCCCAGATCGGAAAGGCATTTAGAAACGAGATTACTCCCAAAGATTTTATTTATAGAACAAGAGAATTTGAACAGATGGAGCTTCAGTGGTTTTGCGCGCCGAAAACAGCTGATAAATTTTTTGATTACTGGAAAAAAGAAAGAATAAACTGGTATTTGAACTTAGGGATTAAAAAAGCTGACCTAAGAGTAAAGGAGGTTCCCAAAAACGAACTCCCTCATTATGCCAAAAGAGCTTTAGATATTGAATACAAGTTTCCTTTTGGCTGGAAAGAGATTGAAGGGGTTCATAATAGAGGAGATTGGGATTTATCTAATCATTCAAGAAATAGCGGAGAAGATTTAAAATATGAGGGGTATTTCCCATATATTATTGAAACTTCAGTTGGTGTAGATAGGTCTTTATTTGCTTTTTTGTGCGATGCTTATATAGAAGTAAGCGGCGGTAGAACTAAAACTACCAAAGCAACAAAAGAAGTGGAAACCATGCTGAAGTTTCATAAATCTTTAGCCCCGATAAAAGTTGCTGTTTTGCCCTTAGTGAAAAATAAACCAGCAATAATAAAAAAAGCAGAAGAAGTTTACCAAATTTTAAAACCCCATTTTAACTGCCAATATGACGAGACAGATTCAATCGGCCGGAGATACAGAAGACAGGATGAAATTGGCACGGTTTTTTGCTTAACCATTGATTTTGAATCGTTAGAAAAAAATGATTTAACCATTCGCAACCGCGACACAATGAAACAAGAAAGGGTAAAAATCAAAAATATAAAAGAATGTTTAGAAAAACTACTTTAAAAAACGGCTTAAGGGTTATTACTATTCCTCAGAAAGAGGGCCAGGCAGTGACTGTTTTGGTATTAGTGGCTACTGGCTCTAAATACGAAAAAAAAGAGCTCAATGGAATTTCCCATTTTCTGGAGCATATGTTTTTTAAAGGGACAAAAAAACGTCCTAACACCACAGCTATTGCTGAAACCTTAGACAAAATAGGAGGTATTTACAACGCTTTTACGGGCGAGGAATACACCGGCTATTTTGCCAAAGTTGACGCCAATCATTTAGATTTGGCTTTGGATTGGGTTTCTGACATTTTTTTGAATTCAAGATTGAACTCCAGCGAAATCAAGAGAGAAAAAGGAGTGATTTTAGAGGAAATTAATATGTACTATGACAATCCAATATCTTATGTTCAGATTTTGTGGCGGGAGCTTTTGTACGGAGACCAGCCAGCTGGCTGGAATATTGCCGGGACCAGAGAAACCGTCTTGGGAATTTCTCAAGATAAGCTGAAAAATTATTTGAGAAATCAATATGTCGCCCCAAATGCTCTTGTTTGTTTGGCTGGAAAAATAGGGTTGTCGTCAGCTATAAAAAAAGTAAAAAAATCATTTTCAGAAATAAAAACTGGTAAGGCCCTTGGAAAGCCGAAGGTAATTGAAAAACAGATAAGGCCGGACTGTCTTTTAAAAGAGAGAAAAACCGATCAGACCCATCTTTGTTTGGGAGTAAGGTCATACAATCTTTTTCACCCCTTAAGATACGCCCAGGAAATTTTGGGAATAATTTTGGGAGGAATGATGAGTTCCAGATTGTTTATTAAAGTAAGGGAAAGATTAGGTTTGGCTTATTATATTTCCACAGAAGTTTCATCTGACCTTGATAGTGGTTTTCTAGTTACTTCAGCAGGCGTTGACAATAAAAACATTGAAAAGGCAATTTCAACCATTTTGCAAGAATACAAAGATATTTCTCAAAAAAAAGTGCCGGCGACTGAACTAAAAAAAGCCAAGGACTATATCAAAGGGAAAACGACTTTGCAGTTAGAGTCATCTGACGCTTTGGCTTCTTTTTACGGAATTCAGGAACTTTTAGAGAGGAGGATTTTAACGCCAGAGCAAATTTATGATAGAATTAACAAAGTAACAGCTGACGATGTTTTAAAAGTTTCCAGAGATATTTTTAAACCTCAAAAATTAAATTTAGCCCTGATTGGGCCATTTAAAGATAAGTCAAAATTTCTATGGACAATGAGAAAATTTTAGACATTTCCTGGCGGACTATTTTGAAAATTTCTGTTGCCGTGCTTATTTTCTATATTCTTTTTTCAATAAGAGAAATTCTGATTTGGTTTGTTTTTGCCCTAACAATTTCCATTTTATTTAATCCGGTTGTTAATTTTTTTCAAAGAAGAAGGCTCCCTCGGGTCGGAGCAGTAATTTTAATTTATGTTGGGATTTTTGGAATATTAAGTTTGTTGATTTATTTGGTGGTACCCTTGTTTATTGTTGAAATCAAGGCATTTTTAGGATTTTTCCCTCAATATTTTGAAAAAATCTCTCCATTATTGCGGGGATTCGGTTTTCAGGCGTTTGAGAATATTGAAAGTTTCCTTAGAATTTTGGGCGATACTCTGGAAAAAATGGCAGAGAATATTTTTAATGTTTTATTTACTATTTTCGGCGGAGTTTTCGTAACCATATTTGTTGTTATTACGGCTATTTTTCTTTCTTTAGAAGAAAAGGCGGTTGAAAAAACCTTAATTCTTCTTTTCCCTAAAAAATACGAAGCCCAGGTTTTGGATGTTTGGGCAAGATGCCAAAAGAAGGTAGCTGGCTGGTTTGGCGCTAGAATTTTAGCTTGTATATTTATTGGCGTGGCTTCTTATGTCGCTTTTCTTCTTTTTGGCATAGAGTATCCTTTTACTTTGGCTCTTTTCGCCGGCGTGTTTAATTTTATTCCTTATATTGGGCCTCTTTTAACAGGAGTTATTTTATTTTTTATAATTTTTCCAACAGAACCATTGAAAGGAATCTTGGTTTTAATTGCCTTCATTTTAATTCAGCAGATAGAGAATAGTATTTTATCTCCAATTTTAATGAAAAAATTCGTTGGTTTACCTCCAGCTTTGGTTTTGCTCTCTTTGGTAGTCGGCGGTCATCTTTGGGGGTTGTTAGGTGCTGTTTTAGCCGTTCCTTTATTTGGAATATTATTTGAATTCCTAAAAGAATTTTTGCAAAAAAGAAAAGAGAAGAAAATAGAAATCCTATAGATAAAAAATTAAATTTATGATAAAATTAAAAGGAGGTCGGACCTCCTTTTAAGATTATGGCTAAAAAAAAGTTCTATATTACAACCAGCATTGCTTATACTAATGCCCCTCCTCACATAGGGTTTGCTTTAGAATTAATTCAAGCGGATGTTTTAGCTCGCTATCACCGTCTTTTAGGAGAAGACGTATTTTTTTTGACAGGAACAGATGAACATGGCATCAAAACTTTAAGAGCAGCAAGAGAAGTAGGCAAGGAGCCGAAAGAATTTGCTGATGAAATATCAGAAAAATTCAGAGCATTAAATAAAATTTTAAATATTTTCAATAACGATTTTATTAGAACTACAGATGAAATAAGACATAAGCCAGCAGTAGAAAAAGTATGGAAAAAACTGGAGGAAAGCGGTGATATCTATAAAAAAAAATATAAAGGTTTTTACTGCGCTGGTTGTGAAGCATTTATTACAGAAAAAGATTTAGAAGATGGCAAATGTCCTATTCATCAGAAAGAAGTAGAATCAATTGAGGAAGAAAATTATTTTTTCCGGCTTTCAAAATATGCCGCAAAAATAGAGAAATTGGTTGAAAAAGATGAATTAAAAATTATTCCAAAGACAAGAAAGAATGAAACATTATCAATGATAAAGCAGGGGTTAGAAGACGTTAGTTTTTCAAGAACAAAAGATAAATACTGGGGATTTGCAGTGCCGGGCGATCCATCTCAAATTTTATATGTCTGGTGCGATGCTCTCCCAAATTATATTTCTGCTATCGGGTACTATAAAGAGGACGAACAATTCAAAAAATATTGGCCAGCAGATGTTCATTGTTTAGGAAAAGATATAATGAAGTTTCATACTATATTTTGGCCGGCAATGCTATTATCTTTGGGTTTGGAGTTACCTAAAAATATATTCGTCCACGGATTTATAACTTTCGGTGGCCAAAAAATGTCAAAATCATTGGGAAATGTGATTGATCCTTTTGAGTTGGTTGAAAAGTATGGCATAGACGCTGTCAGATATTATCTTTTGCGGGAGATTCCTCCAACTGATGACGGAGATTTTACTTATGAGAAGTTTGAAGAGAGATATAACGCGGATTTGGCCTCAGGAATTGGGAATTTAGTGGCGAGAGTACAAAAATTAGCTGAAATTTTCAATTTTCAATTTTCAATTTTCAATAAATTTTCAAACTCCAATTTTCAAAAAGTTATAAATAAAACCCAAAAAGATTACAGAAAAGCATTAGAGGAGTTTAAATTTAACGAAGCTTTGAGAGCGATTTGGGGTTTGATTGGCTTTTGTGATAAATATATTGAGCAAGAAAAACCCTGGGGGACTAAGGACCAAAAAGTTATTAATAATCTGTTGATTGTCTTAGCTACTATAGCTAATTTACTTCAGCCATTTTTACCAGAGACATCAGAAAAGATACTCAAACAATTAGAAGGCAAAATCAAAAAAGCAAAACCATTGTTTCCGAGAATTTAGCGAAAGAGATAAAAAATTTGACAAAGATTTGCCGGTTTGTTAAACTGTTCAATCAAAGATAGTAGTTTTTTAACAAGTAAAAAATCTAGGGAATAGCCATTTCAAAGCGTGGCCGAAGGCCACGCTTTTTTCTTGAATTTAATAAAAATTTTAGTTAAAATTTAAGTATGCTAATTGATACCCACGCTCATCTTAATTTCAAGGCATTTAAAAATGACTTAGAAGAAGTTGTTAAACGTTCGCTCGCTGAGAATGTTTGGCTCATAAATGTCGGGTCAAAATATGAGACAAGCAAGAAAGCAGTAGAAATTGCGGAAAAATATAAGAAAGGAGTTTTTGGGGCAATCGGGCTCCACCCAATTCATGCAAAAGATGAAGTTTTTGATAAAGAAAAATATAAAAAACTTGCCCTCCGTAGCTTTGGCGAAGGAGGGAAAGTGGTGGCAATTGGAGAGATTGGCTTGGATTATGATAGAGAGTATGGATTATTCAAAGAAAAACAAAAAGAGGTTTTCTTGGAACAACTTGGCTTATCCAAGGAATTGGAATTACCAGTGATTTTTCATTGCAGAAAAGCCCACGAGGATTTGCTGGAAATTTTAAAAAATAATCAGATTCACGGGGTAATCCATTGTTTCACCGGAAAATGGAAGCAGGCAAAAGAATATTTAGATATGGGATTTTATTTGGGATTCAATGGGATAATTTATAAATTGGATTTGAATGAAGTAATTAAAAAGACGCCTCTTGAGAGAATTCTTGTGGAAACTGACTGCCCTTATTTAACTCCGCCCTTGGCTCGCCGAAGTCCCGCTGAAAAGCGGGACGAAGGCGGGCGCAACGAACCGATTTTCGTAAAATATATTGCCGAAGAAATCGCTAAAATAAAAAATTTAGATTTCCAAAAAGTAGCTGAAATCACTGCCCAAAACGCAAAAGGCCTATTCAGATTATGAACAGGCCTTTATTTTTGAAAAATACTACCGATGGCACGTAATTTTTGGTATCGTTTTTCAAGGAGGGCTTCGGTTTTCAGACGTTTTAGCTCTCTTAATGTTTTGAGGATATAGTTTTTGACATTATAAATAGTGTCATGAACATTACGATGAGCTCCACCTAATGGCTCTGGGATAACTACATCAACCAAACCAAGTTTAAGCAAATCTTTACTGGTTAATTTCAAGGCCTTAGCGGCTTCTTCGGCTTTAGAGCCATTACGCCACAAAATTGCAGCACAGCCTTCAGGTGAAATTACTGAATAATAAGCAAATTCCAGCATTGCCAGCCGGTCGCCAACACCTATACCGAGCGCTCCACCCGAACCACCTTCACTAATAACGATGCAGATTATGGGTACTTTTAAGCGAGACATTTCTGCGAGGTTAACCGCGATTGCTTGAGTCTGAGCTCTTTCTTCAGCTTCAATACCCGGATGAGCTCCCGGTGTATCAATAAACGTAACAATAGGAATACCGAATTTTTCAGCGAACTTCATTTTTAAAAGCGCCTTGCGGTAACCTTCGGGATTGGGCATCCCAAAATTACAGGCCTCTTTTTCTTTCAATGTTTTACCTTTATTGTGACCCACAATCATCACTTTTTCTTTTTCTATTCGTCCGAGTCCCGTGATGATTGCTTTATCATCACCGAATTTTCGGTCACCATGTAGTCCCCGAAAATCTTGGACCATTAGGTTAAGATAATCAGTTAAGGTCGGTCTTTGAGCATGGCGAGCTACTTGAACAATTTGCCAGGCAGTTAGATTTGAGTAAATTTTGGTAAGCTCTTTGATTTTTTTCCGCCAAATCCTACAAACGTCAGTCGAGTAATCAATGTTTTTTTGTAAAGATAGTTTTTTTAATTCAGCTATTTGTCTATCCAATTCAATTATCTTTTCCTCAAAAGGAAGATATCTTTCAGAATTCATTTTTCACCTCTTTATTTTTGTGGTTTTAAAAGGGCAATTACTTAATTAATTTAACTTATAATAAAATTTTAATTTTGTAAAGAAGGCAAACCCCGTTAGAAAAGATAGGACTTTCTAACGGGGCAAAGCTATGTTATGATAAAAAAATATGGAAAATTACAATCCTAAAAAACTTGAGAGAAAATGGCAGGGGATTTGGGAGAAAGAAGATGTTTTCCAAGCAAAAAATAAATCAAAAAAGCTAAAATTTTATGTTTTGGTTGAGTTTCCTTATCCATCAGGCGAAGGTCTCCATGTTGGTCATTGCCGAAGCTATATTGGTTTAGATGTTGTGGCTAGAAAAAGAAGGATGGAAGGTTTTAATGTTTTGTTCCCAATGGGTTGGGATGCTTTTGGTTTGCCAACAGAAAATTACGCCATTAAAACTGGAATTCATCCCAAAATTGCTACCAGAAAAAACACGGCTTATTTTAAACGCCAACAGAAAGGTCTGGGTCTTTCTTTTGACTGGTTCAGAGAAATTAATACTACTGACCCTGCTTATTATAAATGGACTCAATGGATATTTTTGCAGCTTTTCAAAAACGGTTTGGCCTATAAAGCAAAAATACCGATTAACTGGTGTCCGGCCTGCAAGATTGGTTTGGCTAACGAAGAGGTTGTTGACGCTAAATGTGAAAGGTGTGGGGCAGGAGTGGTTAGAAAAGAAAAAGAGCAATGGTTGTTAAAAATTACTAACTATGCCGAAAGATTAATTCAGGATTTGGACCTGGTTGATTATTCTGAAAGAGTTAAGGTCTCTCAAAATGAGTGGATAGGGAAGAGCGAGGGAACGGAAATTGAATTTAGAATTATGAATCAAGAATTAAGAATTACGGTTTTTACGACGAGGCCGGATACTCTTTTTGGGTGTACTTATTTAGTTTTGGCGCCAGAACACCCAATTATTGAAAATCTCAAATCTCAAATCTCAAATTTCAAATTTGTTGAACAATATATTAAAGAATCAAAAAAGAAAATAGAGAAAGAGAGAATTTCTGAGGCCGAAGAAAAGACTGGCATAGAATTAAAAGGGATTAAAGCAATAAACCCGGTAAATGGCAGAGAAATTCCAATTTTTGTTGCTGACTATGTCTTAATGCAATATGGAACTGGCGCTATTATGGCTGTTCCGGCTCACGACCAGCGGGATTTTGATTTTGCTAAGAAATATAATTTAGCAATTATTGAAGTTATAAAGCCAAAAAATTTTGAGCACAATTTTTCAGAAGGAGCTTATGAGGGCGAAGGAATTTTGGTAAATTCTAGGAGGTTTGAGGGAATGAAGTCAGAGGATGCCAGAGAGAGAATAGGAGAGTGGCTTGCCCGTCAAAATGTTGCCGAAAAAGTGGTTCATTATAAGCTAAGAGATTGGATTTTTTCAAGACAAAGATATTGGGGGGAACCTATCCCGCTTGTTTTCTGCGAAAACTGCGCGGTCAAAATCAAAAATCAAAGAGCAAAAATCAAAAATAACGAGTTTAGTATTGGCGAATTACAAAATCCCGGCTGGATTGCTGTTCCCGAAAAAGATTTACCAGTAAAATTACCCCTGGTTGGAGATTACAAACCAACTGAGAAAGGTGAATCGCCCCTAGCAAAAATTAAAAACTGGGTAAACACAAAATGCCCAAAATGCAAAGGACCAGCTGAAAGAGAAACCGACGTGATGCCAAATTGGGCAGGTTCTAATTGGTACTACTTGGCATATACTATGCCAAGAATTCAAAAATCAAAGAGCAAAAATCAAAAATATATTTGGGATAAGAATAAAATAAAATACTGGCTCCCGGTTGATTGGTATAATGGCGGAATGGAACACACCAATTTGCATCTTTTGTATTCAAGATTTATCTATAAGTTTTTATGGGATGTTGGAGCAGTGCCAAAAGAAATAGGTCCGGAGCCGTATAAAAAAAGAACCAGCCATGGAATGATTCTCGGCGAGGGAGGAATTAAAATGTCAAAATCCAAAGGCAACGTGATTAATCCTGAAACGGTTGTCAAAGAATACGGAGCTGACACAATGAGAGTTTACGAGATGTTTATGGGTCCTTTTGAACAGATGATTCCCTGGGATACTAAAGGAGCGATAGGGGCAAAGAGGTTTTTAGAGAAGGTTTGGAGATTACAAAATAAAGTAAATCAAAAATCAAAAAGGAACAAGTTCCGCCTGCGGGCGAGCAAAAATCAAAATTTAGAAAGCTTAATTCATAAAACTATAAAGAAAGTTGGTGAGGATATTGAGAGTTTAAAACTCAACACAGCAGTTTCTTCGCTGATGATTTTAACTAACGAATTAGATAAACAAAAAGAAATTCCCTTAATTCTTTATTCTTACTTCTTAATTCTCTTGAGTCCTTTTGCTCCCCATTTGACAGAAGAACTTTGGTTTAGGGTTGGTTTTAAAGGTCTTTGTTGTCAGCAAAAATGGCCAAAATATGATTCAAAATTAATTAAAGAAGAAAAAATAACTTTAATTATCCAAATCAACGGCAAAGTCCGTGATAAAATAGGGGTTGAAGCCGATATTCCAGAAGACGAAGCTAAAAAAATTGCTCTATCACAAGAGAAAGTGCTAAAATGGACAAAGGACAAAAAAATCAAAAAAACAATTTTTATTCCTCGTAAATTAATTAACTTTGTTATATGAAAAAACAAATTCTACTTGGCAATGAGGCGATTGTTCAGGGAGCCCTGGAAGCAGGGGTGGATTTTGTTTCTACTTATCCTGGGACGCCGGCTTCGGAAATTGGCAATACTTTTGCTAAAATTGCCGAGAAACAGGGGATATATTTTGAGTTTTCAACTAACGAAAAAGTTGCTTTAGAAGCAGCGATCGGAGCAAGTTTTTCCGGCCTTAGATGTTTGGTTGCGATGAAAAATTTTGGCTTAAATGTTGCTTCAGACGCTCTTTTACCCCTTTGTTATACCGGTATAAAAGGGCCGATGGTTATAGTGGTGGCTGATGACCCTTCTTGCTGGAGCTCTGCCCAATCAGAAGAAAATAGTAGGGCTTATGCTTATTTGGCTCATATCCCAATGTTAGAACCAGCTGATGCTCAGGAAGCCAAAGATTTTACAAAATTGGCTTTTGAAATTTCGGAAAAATTTAAGTTGCCTGTAATTTTAAGGACAACAACGAGAGTGGCACATCAGAGGATGCCAGTCATAGTAAATTCAAAATTCAAAATTCAAAATTCAAAATTAAAAGGGAAATTTGTTAAAGACGTAAAGAGATTTGTGACTATGCCACCGCGAGTGCTGGAAATGAAAGAAGAACTTTTAGAGAAAATAGAAAAAATCAAAGAATTTGCGGAGCAGAATAAAATCAATAAAATTGAAAATTACTTGCCCGCCGAAGCCCGAAGGGCGAAGGCGGGGAAATTAGGAATTATTGTATCAGGGGTTTCTTATTTGTATGTGAAAGAAGCGCTGGAAAAGTTAGAATTAGATTTGCCAATCTTAAAACTTGGTTTTTTTTATCCTTTACCGGAGAAAAAAATTAAAAACTTTATCAAAAAGCTTAAAAAGGTCTTAGTGATTGAGGAACTGGAACCCTATTTGGAAAAAGAGATAAAAATTTTAGCCAAAGAAATTAACCCAAAATTGGAGGTCTTAGGCAAAGATATTCTTCCTCAAATTGGAGAATTAAAAACAGAAATTATTATTTCGGCAATCGGCAAACTAATCAATAAAAAAATAAAAAATTGCTTGCCCGCCGAAGTCCTGCTGGCAAGCGGGACGAAGGCGGGAAAATTCAAAATTCCTGTTCGGTTTCCCCGTTTTTGTCCCGGTTGTCCTCATACCATGGTTCTTACAGCGATAAAAAAAGCGGCTCCTAAAGGAACAATTTTTGGCGGTGATATTGGCTGTTATATGATGGCAGGTTTACCGCCCCATGAGCTTCAAGATTATCTTTTGTGTATGGGCAGTTCAATTGGTATTGCTCATGGAATTGGGAAGAGTACAAATCAAAAAATTATAGCTTTTATCGGTGATTCAACTTTTTTTCACGTCGGTATTCCAGCTTTAGTCAACGTTGTTTTTAATAAATCAAATATTTTAATAATCGTGATGGATAATCTTATAACAGCTATGACCGGTCATCAGCCAAATCCTGGAGAGAAAATAAAAATTGAAGATGTGGCCAGGGCTTGCGGTGTTAAAAATATAAAAGTGGTTGACCCAATAAACATAAAAGAAATGGAAGAGACAATTAAAGAGTTTTTAGAAAAAGAGGGGGTTTCAGTGATTGTCAGCCGGAGAATTTGTGCTTTATTGGCGAAAAAACAAAATAAATAATATGGCAAAATCTTTCAATATTATAACATCCGGCACTGGCGGGCAAGGGTTAATCACTTTGCTTCAAATAATAGCTGAGGCAGCTTTGCTCGAAGGTTTTGATGTTAAGACATCAGAACTTCATGGTTTGTCCCAGCGCGGCGGGAGTGTGGAGACCCATATAAGGTTTGGCAATAAAGTCTATTCGCCTTTAGTATCTTTGGGTTCCGCTGATTTGATTTTGAGCCTGGAAATTTCCGAGGCATTAAAGATGCTTTTTTATGCCAGTCCTAAAACCGTTTTTGTCATCAATAAAAATTTAATTTCCTATCCCGGCGGGTTTGAGGAAAAAAAGCTCATACAAAAAATAAAGAATTTTGGAAAGGGGTCAAAATACATAATTCCTGCTTCGGAAATTTGCCAAAAAGAATTGGGTAAAGAAGTGGTAAGCGGAATTTACCTTTTAAGTTATGCCGTCCATAAAAATTTGATTCCCTTAAAACCAAAATCAATTTTGAAAGCTGTCTCAAAAGTTGTTCCGGAAAAATATCTTGATTTAAATAAAAAAGCCTTTGAACTGGCAAAAAAATGATTAGAAAAGTGGTTGTTGCGGCGGCTGGCCAGGGAACCCGGATGCTGCATCTGACTAAAAATAAATCAAAGCATCTTATTAAGGTTAATCAAAAACCTTTTTTAACATATCTTTTAGATAATCTTTTAAAGGCAGGATATAAAGAGTTAATTTTAGTTGTAGGATATGAGGAGCAAAAGATGAGAGATTTTTTAAAAAAATATAACTACAAAGCAACGGTTATTAATCAGTTTGAGATTTTAGGAGGAAAGGAAAAAATATATGGCACTGCTTGTCCTTTAAAATGTGTTAAAAATATTGTGGATAAAGAGCATTTTGTGTTTGTTTGTGGTGATAACCTTTATTCAGTGAAAGACCTCAAAGTTATGAATATTAGCGGGAAATATAATTATGTAGCCGGTTTTTGCCATAAAAATCCGGAAAAATACGGTGTGCTTATTACTAATAATGGATTTTTGAAAAAAATTATTGAAAAACCAAAAAAATATGTTGGAAATTTGATAAACACCGGCCTTTATAAATTTACCCCCGAAGTTTTTCAAAAACTTTCAAAAATCAAGAAATCTTCAAGGGGCGAGTATGAAATAACTGATGTAATTACTCTTTTGGCAAAAGAGAAGAAAGTAAAAGTTAAAAAAATTAAAGATTACTGGATAGATTTTGGCAACCCAGCAGATATTATAAAATTTTCCCGTTTTTTAAAAACTTCCAAGAATTTTAAATAATGAGAACGGACATTAAAGAAGTAATAAAAATAATTAAAAAAGGCGGCGTAGTGGTTTGCCCGACAGACACCGTCTACGGTTTGATAACCGACGCCACAAATAAAAAAGCCGTAGAGAAAATTTTCAAAATTAAAAAAAGAGACAAAAAGAAAGCGATTCCGATTTTTGTCAAAGACATAAAAACAGCAAAAAATCTGGCTTTTATAAATGAGAAGCAGGAAAAATTTTTGAGAGAAAATTGGCCCGGAAAAATAACAGTTATTTTAAAAAGAAAAGTAAAATGCGGTTTGCCAGAAATATTGTTTAGCAAAAAAAAGACAATCGGCTTGAGAATTCCGAACTATAAGCTGATTAAAAAATTACTTCAAAAAACAAACAAACCCTTAACTGGCACTTCAGCCAATATTTCAAGAAAACCGCCATCAACAAAAATTAAAGAAGTTTTAAAACAATTTTCCGCCCAAGGCGGACCCGTCTCGGACGGGAAAGACCAACCAGATTTAATTATTGACGTCGGCAATCTCAAAAAATCCAGACCATCAAGGGTAATTGATTTAACAAAAAATAAACAAAAAATTTTAAGAATATGAATTTTAAAAAAATTGATTCGCAAATTGCAAAACTTATTGAGAGAGAAAGAGAAAGGCAGGAGACGACTTTGGAGATGATTCCATCGGAAAATCATACTTCAGCGGCTGTGAGGGAAGCCTTGGGTTCGGTTTTAACTGATAAGTATGCTGAGGGATATCCAGGGAAAAGATATTATGCTGGCTTGGAATTTTACGATAAAATTGAGACACTTTGTCAGGAAAGAGCAAAAAAATTATTTGGTGTGCCTTATGTCAATGTTCAACCCTATTCTGGTTCTCCGGCAAATCAGGCAGTTTATTTTGCTCTTTTGGAGCCCGGAGATACAGTAATGGGAATGTCCCTTCCTCACGGAGGTCATTTAACTCACGGCTGGAAAGTAAGTTTTTCTGGAAAATATTATAATTCGATTCAGTATGGCGTTGATAAAGAGACAAATTTGCTTAATTATAATGAAATAGAAAAATTAGCTAAAGAGGTAAAACCAAAACTTATTTGGGTTGGAGCAACTGCTTATCCTCGTTTCTTTAATTGGGAAAAATTTGGCGAAATCGCAGATTTAATTGGCGCTTATCTGGCAGCAGATATCGCCCATATTGCTGGTTTAATTATTGCTGGCGTTCATCCAAGCCCAGTTCCTTATGTTCATATTATTACAACCACAACTCATAAGACCTTAAGAGGTCCCAGAGGCGGAATGATTATGGTAACAGAAAAGGGTTTAAGTAAAGACCCAGAACTCCCTAAAAAAATTGATAAAACTGTTTTTCCCGGTCTCCAAGGTGGTCCCCATGAAAACAATATTGCTGCCATTGCTGTTTGTTTAAAAGAAGCTTCAAGCCCAGCTTTTAAGAAATATGGAAAGCAAATAATAAAAAACAGCAAGGCCCTAGCTTCAGAGATTTTAAAATACGGCTTTAATTTAATTACTGGCGGTACAGACAATCATTTAATTTTAATTGATTTAAGAAATAAAGGAATTTCTGGCAAAGAAGCCCAAATTATTTTAGAAAAATCCGGCATTACTATAAACAAAAATACTATTCCTTTTGATCCTAATCCGCCTTTTAATCCTTCGGGAATCCGTTTGGGTACCCCAGCCATTACAACCAGAGGCATGAAAGAAAAAGAAATGAAAAAAATTGCTTTTTGGATTAATGAAGTTTTTTCAAATCCTAAATCATATCTAAAGGTTAGAAAAGAGGTCAAAAAACTTTGCAAAAAATTCCCGCTTCCATGAAGTTTCTTAACGGCAGAAAACTAGCTGATAAAATTTTGAAAAACCTCAAAAGAGAAATTGAGGAAAAGCAGCTAAAATTAAAATTAGCCGTGGTTTTGGTTGGAGAAAATCCAGCTTCAGAAGTTTTTATCCGCCAAAAACAAAATGCTTGCGAGAAAATAGGAATTGATTTTCAGTTATTTAAATTCCCCTCAAAAATTAGCAGATTAGAATTAAAAAAAGAAATTGAGAAAATTGTTAAAGACCCGATTAACTCAGGGGTTATAATCCAATTGCCTTTACCCAAGGGTTTTAACGCCCAAGAAATTTTAAATCTCGTTTCCCCAGAAAAAGATATAGATGTTTTATCTGAAAAAAATATCGGTAAGTTCTATACGGGAAATCTGGCGATTTCTCCGCCAACCACTAAGGGAATTCGTCGTCTTTTAAAAGAATATAAAATATCAGTTAAGGGTAAAAATGTAGTTTTGGTTGGAGCTGGAAGGTTAGTTGGTCGTCCGTTAGCTGTCTGGCTTTTAAATGAAAAAACAACCGTTTCAATTGTTGATGAATTTACCAAAGATATTTCTTATTTTACCAAGAGGGCTGATATTATAATTTCCGGAGTAGGGAAACCAAATCTTATTACTGGTAAGACGGTAAAAAGGGGAGTGGCGATAATTGATGTTGGTATCTTTTTTAAGAGAGGAAAGGCGGTAGGGGACGTTGAATTAAAAACCGTTTCTCAGAAAGCCGATTATATAACTCCAACTATTGGCGGCGTTGGCCCAATGATCGTTGCCTGTTTACTTCAAAATTTGGTAGAACTTAATACCAAATAAAATGGATTTATATCTTTTTCAATTAATAAATCAATTTGCTGGGAAATGGTTTTGGTTAGATAGTTTGGGTGTTTTTTTCGCTAAATATTTTGAATATGTTTTAGTTTTTTGTTTAATTTTATTTTTGTTTTTAAATTTTAAAAAACGTTGGAGAATAATCGTTCAAGCCCTTCTTTCAGCCGTTCTGGCGAGATTGGTAATTGTTAATTTTATTCGTTGTCTCTGGCAAAGACCCAGGCCGTTTATTGAAAATAATATTAACCTGCTTTTGGATTATCCTAACAAAGCATCTTTCCCTTCAGGTCATGCTGCTTTTTATTTTGCCATCTCAACAATTGTTTTTCTTTATAATAAAAAAGCTGGCGTTTTGTTCTTCATCGCTAGCTTTTTAATTTCTTTAGCCAGAGTTTTCGTCGGCATCCACTGGCCCAGCGATATCCTAGTTGGCGCTTTCATCGGCATTCTTGTCGGTTGGCTTGGTTGGCTTGTTCGTTCCGGAAAACAACGAATTTATTACCAAAATAGCCATTAAAACGACAACCATTAACGCTGTTACAATAATTAAGAACTCCATTTTTATCCCCTTTCATTATTAGGTTAACAAAGTTCAATTTACAATATTTTGAGCATAGTATTTATATTTGTTTTTGTCAAGTGCCGAGGGAGGGAGTTGAACCCTCAAGCTCTTGCGAGCAATGGATTTTGAATCCATCGTGTTTTCCAGTTTCACCACCCCGGCATTTCTTAGTCTAAAACTTGCTTTAAATACTGATTAGATAAATCAGAAAAATATTCTTGGATTTCTTTTATTATTCTTTTTCTTTCTTTTTGGTTTTTTGCTAAAATTAGAGGTTTTAAATTGTCTAACTCTTTTGTTGATTTATGGGTCTCGCTGAGCACACTGCTTTCTTCAAAACTAACTCCGAATTTCTTTTCAACTAATTTCAATAATTTTTTAATTGTATATTTCTTTTTAGTTAAAAGAAAATATAAATCAAACAAATCTTTTGGATCGTTGCGGTCAAAAAAAGACATGAGTTTATTAGAGGCCATATCGTCTAAAGAATCAATCATTATTCCCTTCCATTTTTCTCTAGTTTTTAGTTTTGGATGGTCGTATTGAACAAATTCTAATCTCAATTTTCCTCTATTATGTAAGATAAATTCTTGCCGGTCGTAAATTTTCTTTTCATCTACTTGAGGCAATTTTAATTCTTTTTTAAGTTTTTGAATAAACCCAATAACTTGATTATAGCTAAAAGGTTTATCAGTAAAAAAATCAAGGTCGTTTGAACGGCGATGATGTAAATAGCGGGATGAGAGGAGGGTGCCTCCTGTCCAATAAAATTTGTTTTTTAAAGAAGATTTAGCAAACAAATAAAGAACTTTTTTTTGAAGGGGAGTTAATTCAAACATGTTTTTTAAAATAAATTTTAAGCATTTCCCTTTTGCCTGGGTCAAGCCGTTTTTTTAATTTAGGGAAATATTTTTTTATTATTCTTTTTTTAAGGCCTTTCCAATCGTCGTAGTTAATTTTTCTTTCTAAATACCAAAGCCACTGCCCTTCGGTTTTTGGCTT
>PEYC01000062.1 GCA_002774555.1 Candidatus Nealsonbacteria bacterium CG08_land_8_20_14_0_20_36_22 | reverse complement strand
AATCTGGGCAACTTTATCCCTTCCATATTTTTGAGCGACATAATCAATAACTTCATTTCTTCTTCTGTCTGTAAAATCAAGGTCAATATCAGGGAAACTGACGCGAGAAGGATTTAAAAAACGTTCAAAAATAAGATTATTTTTTAGAGGGTTAATATTAGTAATATTCAATGCATAAGCAACCAAAGAGCCACCAATTGATCCCCGGCCTGGGCCTACTACAATTCTGTTTTTTTTCGCCCAATTAACAAAATCCTGGACTATTAAGAAATAAGAAGCAAAACCGGTTTGTTTAATAATAGATAATTCATAATTAAGCCGTTCTCTTGCTTCTTTCTCGGGATTTTCGCCAAAGCGGTTTTTCAAACCTTGTTGGCAAAGTTCTTCAAGATATTCATCTGGCGTTTTGTTGTTCGGCACTTCAAAATAGGGTAACTTGGTTTTTCCGAGTTCAAAACCAAAGTTGCAAAGTTCTACAATTTTTTGGGTATTTTCAATTGCTTCAGGAATATCTTTAAAGGTCCCTATCATTTCTTGAGGCGTTTTTAAAGAGAAATCATCTGTCTTCATCGTTAAACGTTCAGGATCATTTTTATCGGAATTAGTATTAATTAACATTAAAATATCCTGGGCCTCTTTGTCTCCTGGTTTTAAATAATGGATATCATTGGTAGCCACCAGAGGAATCCCATATTTTTTAGAAATAGCAATTAAACCGGCGTTGGTAGTTTTTTGTTCTGGAATATTTGGATGAGATTGGATTTCCAGATAAAAATTATCTTTGCCAAAAATCTCTTGATATTTTAGAGATAATTTTTCTGCCTCTTCTATTCTTTTGGATTGAATTAATCGCGGAATTTTCCCCACTACACAACCAGTTAAAGCAATTAGTCCTTCCGAATGTTTTGCCAAGAGTTCATCGTCAACCCTTGGTTTATAATAAAAGCCCTCTAAATGGGCCTTAGTTATAAGTTGAACTAAATTTTTATAACCCTTTTCATTTTTTACTAACAAAACCAAATGATATCTTTTATCGTCAATATTTGGTCTTTTTTGGTCCATTCTCTCAAAAGCAGTGTATACTTCGCAGTTATGAAGGGCGATATCGCTTACATAAGAATTATCTTCTTCGACTTCAAAGTTGTATACTCGGCCATCGTACTTTCGTTTTTTAATCTTTTTTATCGGAAGGAAAAGGTAATCGTTATTCTCAAGCACACGCCTATATTTAACTGTAGGGGTCCAGGAAATACGATAGTAAATTCGTCCTCTCTCTTTTTGGATTCCAACTTTTGTTGGGTAACCAAGCGTAGCTGCAATTAAACGAACTCCCCAGGCAAGATTGCGAGATTTTATTTTTAGATTTATTTGACCTGTATTTGGATTTATGTGTGCATCACCTGCAGCAAGAGCATCTAGGAAACTTTCTAAATAAGAATATGACCACTTTAACGTTGTTAATGGAATATATTTTTCTCCAGCACCTTGCCCACAAAAGTTTTTAAAAAACCGTGAAAATACAGTGTTGTGAGTATATATTTCTTTTAAATCGCGTTCAGGACGATATAAGACTTTTGAAGAGGTTTTTGCAAAAAATTGAAGAGCCCTTGCCGTAAAGTCTGTGAGATGATTTTCATGACCATTAAACGAGAAAACGAGAGTGGTTGCTCTACCTCGGGGATCGTATTGATAGCTTCCTTCTGCGAGGAATAGACCCAATAGTTTAGCAAAATCATGGTTTATCTTGAAACTTACTGGAATTTTAGTTATCATTAAACTGTCGTATTTTGAATATTTCCCTGTTTTTAAAATTACCTTTCCGTCTGTACTATAAATTTTTTGGTCAAGATATTCTAGTATATTCAATTGATTATCTATCGGTTCTTTGAGTTTTGGGAAAAGAGCATAGCTTTCCCAGCTTTTTATGTCTCCATGCCGGTTACGCCTCCCGTATTTAAGCGAATCAGCCCGGATCCACTGTGGCTCATCCATTTTGTATGAGGATACTAAAACTGGATGCTCGCCAGTTAGCCAAACTGTATTAGCATTTCTAGCTTCTATCCCATATAAAATCCCCTTATGAGGTCGAACCATTGTTCGACGTACGCGTCGAAAACGTCCTCGATGAGTTAAAACCAAGTCTCCTACCTGAATTTTTTCAATTGGTTTCATCCCTTTGCTAGTATAAATTAAATGGCCAGGCGGTAGACAACCGATTATTGGTTTTATTCCTCTTTCTTTTGCTTTTTTATAAAACTCCACCGCTCCATACAAAACGCCATGGTCGGTCAGGGCCACTGAATCCATTCCCAATTCTTTGACATAATCTAAAAGTTCATCAATCTTCGGCAGGCCATCGAGTAAGCTATAATGACTATGTACGTGTAAATGAGTAAATTTCATGTTATATAAATTATCTCATTTTACCCCGTTAGAGATTGCAATGCAAGCAATAAAAAAAGGCCGAGAGGTTACACCTTCTCGGCCTTTGCGTTTCTGGCTAAAAGCCAGTTTCCGATTGTTCTCCAAAAACTTTTTGAGCAAACCCATTTAATAAGGACAAACAGACCGAAAACCAGACCGACACCCAGATCTTTGTCTTTAGTAATTCTCTCGTTAGTAAAGAGAGAAATTAAGACAATAGACCAAATCGGTCCTATTAGAACATCCCACCAGCGGGATATCCCAAAGGGCAAATGCAATGTCCAGTTTTCTGTCATTTTGATACTGGTTGTTACTGGAACCTTGTTACTGGAACCTGGCCTGCTATGAGATACCAAATTGTCCAAAAGAGAACAATAGTTCCAGCTGTTATTAACGACCACCTCCACATTAACTTGTGCTTTTTTTCTTCTTGCATTTTTCTGCTCCTTTCAACAAATCAGAAATTACTTTTTTACTTGACAATGAACAATTTTTTAACTACCTATATTATATACCTATCCTTTAATCCTGTCAAGAGATTTGCTTGATTTTTTGAATTTGTTGTGTTAAGATTATAAAAGATAGATAAATTTAATTATGAACATTTAAAATTTAATAGGAGGATGAAAATAAATGAGTAAGAAAATAAATACTTTAAACGTAAGGACAATGACTGTGAGGGAGTTAAGAAAGGCCTTATTGGGGCTTTCAGATATAACCATTGGCACGAATGCCAAAGACCATCAAATTATAAAAGGCGATGAAGATACGGTCCATTTTGAAGTTACCAAAATGAAATTACCTAATCTTCCCGGTCGTTTTGTTTATGTGCTTCAGGTTTTTGGCACTTCAAGAGATAATCGAGATACTGTAATTAGTAGCTTTATTAAGTTACTGGGTTCTCCGCTGAGAGAGTTCCCAGCCGGCAAGACCTTGCCAAATACTGATTTTCTTTACTGGGACGCCGAAATAGTTGACGAAGAAGCGGTTCTTTAGGACTTAGAACCGCTTTTTTATTTTTTTGTGTTAAGATAAATAAATGAGATACCCAAATCTTAGAGAAGAGAAAAAATTATGGAAGAAAGGATATGGCGTGGTTGTGGGGTTGGACGAGGCAGGCAGGGGGCCGTTGGCTGGACCGGTGGTTGCTGCGGCAGTAATGATAAAAATTCAAAATTCAAAATTCAAAATTCAAAATTGTGGTGTTAATGATTCAAAAAAACTGACGCCAAAAAAAAGAGAAAAACTTTATAAGCTTTTGGAAAATTGTCCGTTTATAGGGTGGGGGATAGGCAGGGTTTCGGAAAAAGTTATTGATAAAATTAATATTTTAGAGGCAACAAAACTGGCAATGATAAAAGCGGTGAGAAATTTAAAAGTCAAAAGTCAAAAGTCAAAAATTAAATTTTTGATAATTGACGGGAATTTTAGGATAAATTTAGATATTCCTCAAAAATCAATTATTAAAGCTGATGAGAAAGTTTTTTCTGTAGCTGCGGCTTCTATTTTAGCTAAAGTGACCAGAGATAGAATAATGACGAAATATCATAAAAAGTATCCTCAATATGGTTTTACTCAACACAAGGGTTATCCCACTAATCTTCACCGGAAACTGCTGAAAAAATATGGTTTTTGCAAGATTCACAGGAAAAGTTTTAGGGTCTCTTGAAAAAAAATCGCTATTTTGCTATGCTAATTTATTATGGCTGTTCCAAAACAACATAAAACAAAATCAAGCAGGAATCAGCGGAGGATGCATATTTATTTAGAGCAGCCTAAATTAGCGGTTTGCCCCAAATGCGGCAAGCCGGTTTTACCTCACACCGTTTGCCTGAACTGCGGCTCTTATAAAGGAAAAGAAGTAATTAATGTAATGAAGAAACTCACTAAAAAGGAAAAAAAGAAGAAAGAAAAAGAGCTCGCAGGGAAAGAGAAGGAAGAGAAAAAAGAAAAACCCTTAAGTATGGAAGAGCTATCCAAAAAATAATATGGCTTCAAGACATTTATCACGTTCCATTGCAATGCAAAGTTTATATGAATGGGATTTTAAAGGAAAGAAACCCGAAGCCCTAGAAAAGATTGTTGAAAAAAATATCAAAGAGTTTGGTCCCGGGCTTGAGACCTCAGATTTTGTTTGGCAAATAGTTAAGGGAGTGATTTCTCATATTGCCAGTATTGATAAAATTATTGAAAAAGCAGCCCCAGAATGGCCGATTGAACAGATAACTATTATTGATAGGAACGTTTTAAGAATAGGACTTTATGAACTTTTGTATACTAAAAAAGAAGAGGTTCCGCCCAAGGTTGCAATAAATGAAGCAATTGAATTGGCGAAGACCTTTGGCGGTGAAAGCTCTGGAAAATTTATTAACGGTGTCTTAGGAACCGTGTTTAAAGAAATAGAGAAAAATTAATATGAAGGATTTTTCCAAACTTGAAGATAAATTAAATTTGAAATTTAAAAATCAGGACTTATTAATACAGGCGTTTATTCACCGGTCTTATCTAAATGAAT
>PEYC01000005.1 GCA_002774555.1 Candidatus Nealsonbacteria bacterium CG08_land_8_20_14_0_20_36_22 | reverse complement strand
TCTCTGGTTTGAGGCATAGGCCCGTCCGGAGCAGAAACCACCAAAATTGCCCCATCCATCTGAGCAGCGCCGGTAATCATATTTTTTATATAGTCAGCGTGACCAGGACAATCAATGTGAGCATAGTGTCTATTTTCTGTTTCGTATTCAAGATGAGAAACAGAAATAGTAAGCCCTCTGGCTTTTTCTTCTGGAGCAGCATCAATTTGGTCAACGCTCTTCTCCTGAGCCCAAAGACCTTTCAGCTTTAAAACATGCAGTATTGCTGCAGTCAAAGTAGTTTTCCCATGGTCAACGTGACCTATGGTACCAACGTTAACGTGGGGTTTACCCCTCTGAAATTTTTCTTTTTCCGCCATAATTCAATTAAACAAATTAACAATTAAACAATTCAACATGTTAAGTTTTTTTGTTAAATTGTTAAGCTGTTAAAATGTTAGTATGTTAATTTATATTATCTATCTTATTAAATATCAAATAAAAGTCAACCCCGTTTAGAAATTTTACATTACTCTGTTTTAGTATAATAGTATTAAAGCAAAAATTTCTAACGGGGTCAATAGGGGGTTATTTTCTTCTCCCTTCAATAATCTCTTGGACAATATTTGAAGGCACCTCTTCATAATGATCAAATTCCATAGTAAATGTTCCCCTGCCTTCAGTCAAGGACCTTAAAGCAGTAACATAACCAAACATTTTGGCTAAAGGAACTTTTGCCTCAATAACTTTTAAATTTAAACGATCCTTGGTTTCTTCAATCTTTCCTCTTCTGGCAGATAAGTCCCCTATTGTATCTCCAAAAAAATCTGAAGGAACAATAACCTCTAACCTCATTATTGGTTCCAATAACACTGGTTTCGCTCTCTTGACTGCTTCCTGAAAAGCAACAGAACCGGCAATTTTAAAAGCGTTTTCTGAAGAATCAACTTCATGAAAAGAACCGTCGTATAAAGTTGCCTGAAGATCTACCACTGGATAACCAGCTAACACACCTTTATCCATTGCTTCTTTAATTCCCTTTTGGATGGCTGGAATAAATTCCTTGGGAATGGCGCCTCCTTTAATTTCATCAACAAACTCAAACCCTTCTCCTCTTTGTTTGGGTTTAACTCTTAACCAAACATGTCCGTACTGACCTCGGCCTCCTGACTGCCTAATATATTTTCCTTCGGCCTCGGATTCGGTTTTTATTGTCTCTTTATAAGCAACCTGAGGTTTTCCTACCAAGCCATCAACTTTAAACTCCCGTTTCATCCTGTCTACAATAATTTCCAGGTGCAGTTCGCCCATCCCGGAAATAATCGTCTCTCCGGTTTCCAAGTCGCCTTTCACCTTAAAAGTCGGGTCTTCTTCGGCTAATTTTTTCAAAGACAAGCCCATTTTTTCCTGGTCTTGCTTGGTTTTTGGTTCAATCCGGATAGAAATAACCGGCTCTGGAAAGATGATTTGTTCTAAAATAATTGGGCTGGATTCTTCACACAAGGTATGACCTGTTTTTGTATTTTTAAGACCAACTGTGGCAGCAATATCTCCGGTAAAAACCTCTTTTGTTTCTTCTCTTTCCGCAGCATGCATTCTTAAAATTCTGCCGATTCTTTCTTTTTCGTTGGTTGTTGAGTTTAGCAAATAAGAACCTGCTTTTAGACCGCCGGAATAAACCCTAAAATAAGTAAGGGTGCCAACATAGGGGTCAGCTGCTATTTTAAAAGCTAAGGCTGAAAATTTCTCATCATCCTCTGCTTTTCTTTCAATTTCCTGTCCTGTTTGAGAATCTATTCCTTTCACCGGAGGCATATCTTTTGGGCTAGGAAGATAATAACAAATAGCATCAAGTAAGGGTTGAATGCCTTTATTTTCTAGAGCCGCTCCGCAAAACACTGGAATAAGTTTATAATCCAAAACAGCTTTTCTCAAAACTTTCCGAAGCTCCTCTGTCGGAATCTCTTTGTTTGTTAAATAATTCTCCATTGCTTTTTCATCTTCGGCAACAATTTTCTCAATCATCTTTTCCCGCCACTTTTTGGCTTCCCCTATTAAATCTTTAGGAATCTCCTCTTCCTTGACAAGCTGACCGAAGTCACCCTCAAATTTTAAGGCCTTCATTTTTAATAAGTCAATCACTCCTTTATGCTGAACCTCTAAACCAATTGGGATTTGAAGGGCTACTGCATTGGAAGAAAGCTTCTCTAAAATTGAGTTAAAACTATTTTCAAAAGAAGCACCAATTCTATCCAGTTTATTAATGAAACAAATTCTTGGCACCTTAAATTTATCTGCCTGGTGCCAAACGGTTTCAGATTGAGACTCCACCCCAGCCACTCCGTCAAAAACTACTACTGCTCCGTCTAAAACCCGAAGGGATCTTTGAACCTCGGCAGTAAAATCAATGTGACCGGGGGTGTCAATAATATTTATTCGGTATTCATTTTCTTTTTTATGTTCCAAACCCCTCGGTGTCCAAAAACAAGTAATAGCAGCAGCCGTAATTGTAATCCCTCTTTCTTTCTCTTGCTCCATCCAATCCATAATTGTTGTTCCTTTATCAATATCACCAATTTTATAGGAAATTCCGGTATAAAAAAGCACCCGTTCAGTAACGGTCGTCTTCCCGGCATCAATATGGGCGATGATGCCGATATCTCTAACTTTTTCTATTGGATAAACTCTAGGCATAATTTCAATATTCTACCAGGCGAAGTGGGCAAAGGCACGGTTGGCTTCAGCCATGCGATGGGTATCGGTTCTTTTTTTAATTGCCCAACCAGTATTGTTAACAGCATCCATTAACTCTTGAGCTAATTTTTCTTTCATTGGTTTTCCTTTTTTTGCTTTAGCTCCAAAAATAAGCCATCGCATAGCCAAAGTCATTTTTCTCTCTCCTTTCACCTCCATAGGTACTTGATAAGTCGCTCCGCCAATTCTCTTTGATTTTACCTCTAACAAGGGTGAGGCATTTTTCAAGGCGATTTCAAAAATCTCCAATGGAGGTTTTTTTGTTTTTTCTTTTATGAGAGCAAAAGCGCCGTAAACAATCTTTCTGGCTATTGTCTTTTTACCCCGCCTCATCACCTGATTGATAAATTTTGCAACAGTAACATTATTATAAACAGGGTCTGGCGCTATGAGATGTTTCTTTATCTTTTTCATATTACTTTTTCTCTTTCTTTGTGCCGTACTTGCTCCGGCCTTGTTTCCTTTTCTCTACCCCACCGGTATCTAAAATCCCTCTTACTATATGATATCTAACCCCGGGCAGGTCTTTTACTCTCCCACCCCTAATTAAAACCACTGAGTGTTCCTGTAAATTATGTCCTTCCCCAGGAATGTAAACTGTGACCTCCATTCCATTAGCCAGACGAACCCTAGCAACTTTTCTTAAAGCAGAATTCGGTTTTTTTGGCGTGACAGTAAAAACCTTCAGACAAACCCCACGTTTAAATGGAGAAAAATATTCCTTTGGTCTGTTTTTAATAACATTGAAACCAAAAGTTAAAGCCGGCGTCTTGTCTTTCGGCTGCCTTCTTTTTCTTCCCTTTTTTATAAGCTGACGAATTGTGGGCATGATTTTAAAAATTAACAAATAATCTTAAACCTGTCAACCCCGAAGTTTAAAACGCCAATTGGGGAAATGGACTATTGACAATAAAATAATATAACAAATTAGAAATAAATGGCAAAAACATTATGGCTAAAATAAGAGCCAAAAAAATACCTATAAAAGACGCCCCCAGGAAATGCATCACTTTGGTCTGAGGAAAAATATCCATTAAAATTTTTGAACCATCAAGGGGAGGAATTGGTATTAGATTAAAAAGTCCAAGAATAATATTTACATAGACAACCCAGGTTAAGGCGATATAGAGAAAGCTTGCCGGAATTAACAACCCACACATTGCCCCAAACCGAAGAATCAATCCAAAAAATAGAGCAATTAAAAAATTGGCTCCGGGGCCTGAAATTGCAACTTTACTGGAACCCCATCTCTGGTCGCGAAGATTGTAAGGATTATAGGGCACCGGCTTTGCCCAACCAATAAAACTGCCCATAAAAAACAGCAGAAAAAGAGGCAAAAAAACAGTGCCAATAGGGTCTAAATGCTTTAGAGGATTTAAAGTAAGTCGGCCGCTGTACTTTGCCGTCGGATCGCCCAGCTCGTTCGCTGTCCAGCCGTGAAAATACTCGTGGAAGACAGCTGAAAAAACCACCACTATATATAAAAAAAGTTTAAACAAAATTGTAGCTTCCATGTCTTTATATTTTAGCAGAAGTTGAAAAAAATTGAAAGTTTTGCTATGATAAAATCACTATGTCCAAAGTCTGCACAATTTGCGGAAAAAAATCAATGCTCGCTTGGCGGCTTGTGAAGTTAAGAGGCAAATACAACCCCACCACCAAAAAAAGAAAATACCCCAATTTACAATGGGTCAGGTTGCCTTCAAGAAAAAGAGTTTTGGCCTGCACAAAGTGTATAAAAGCAATGGCAAAAAGAAAGTAGTCCACGGGCTGTAGTATAATGGTAGTATACCATCTTGGGGTGATGGCGGCCCCGGTTCAATTCCGGGCAGCCCGACCAACAAAAACATCGAGGATAATCTCGATGTTTTGAATTTAAAACTCAAATTAAATCTCAAAGCCCTGCAATATCTGGAAAGATTGTCGGAAAATAATTCCAAGTGGGTTCCGCAAGTACTCGCCAAAGCGAATACAAAGATAGGATCCCTTTAAAAGCGTATAGTCCTCAATCTGACCAGAACCGCAGGGCTATTTTTATTATAGTATTTCTTAAGTTAATATGTCAAATTAAGGACTTCGGTTATTTGTTTAATTAAAGAAACCACGACCGGCGGCGGCATCAAGCTGTAAGAAGGAATGCCGTTGTCGTCAAGAATTTGCCAGGGCTTCTCCTCCACTGCTACTCTTTTTTCTTTTTCGTTCCATTTATAAACATACTCCGGGGTAATTTCATAATCATCAACAAACTCTTTTGCTTGAGCTGTTGGTACAGAGTTTCTTAAGAGAATTTTTGGAATCCCATATAAAGAAAAAGTTTGTTTTATTAGTTTTCCGTCTTTGTTTAATCTTTCTCTTATCGGTTCAATACCCAATTCATCTCCTTCCTTTGCCACCATTCTCGCTCCCCCACATTCAGAATTATCGCAAATAAGATAA
>PEYC01000034.1 GCA_002774555.1 Candidatus Nealsonbacteria bacterium CG08_land_8_20_14_0_20_36_22 | reverse complement strand
TTCTGACGTTTTTAAATTCTTCCAAAGCGGTTTTCTTTATTATACCATTTTTGGTAACCATTGCTAAATTTTTTATTCCCAAATCAACATCCTCCTTGCCAAAAGTCATTAAAGATAAAATCTTATCTTCCGGAATAATCTCAATAAAGTTTAAAAGGCCTCGTCCCCGGGCAACCCGCGTCCCTTCTGGAATTTCATAAACCATAGTCCTGAAAACCTTGCCGGAATCAGTAAAGAAAAGCAGAGAATCATGGGTTTGGGTTAAAAGGAAATGTTCCACCACATCGTCTTGCAAGGTTTTCATCCCTAATATCCCTTTGCCGCCTCTTTTCTGAATTTTATAAATCGCAGGATTGATTCTTTTAATATAGCCACCCTGAGTTAAGGTAATGATTGTTTCTTCTTGGGGGATTAAGTCCTCTTCGGCAATTTCTTCAACCTTCTGAGCAAAAATTTTAGTTTTTCTCTCGTCTCCAAATCTTTCTTTGATATCCTCCAATTCCTTCTTGACCACCCCCTTTACTTTTTCCGGGCTTTTCAGGATTGAGATAAACTCTTTAATTTTGGCTTTTATTTCTTTAAGCTCGTCCTCAATTTTCTTTCTTTCCAGCTTTGCCAAAGCCGAAAGCTTTGTTTCCAAAATAGCGTTTGCTTGAATTTCAGTCAAACGAAACTTTTTCATTAAGTTCTTCTGGGCTTCCTCTCTGTCTTTTGATTCTTTAATTGTTTTGATAACAGCATCGATTTCGCCCAAACATCTGTGCAACCCCTCTAAAATATGGGCTCGCTCTTCGGCCCGTTTCAAATCGTATTTTGTTCTTCTAACAACTACTTCTTTTCTATGAGTTATAAAATAATTCAAAACATCTGCCAAAGAAAGAACTCTTGGTTGAATTCCGTCTACTAGGGCCAGCATATTCAAGTGAAAGGTTTTTTGCAATTCAGTAAATTTATAAAGCTGATTTAAAATTTTTCTAGGATAAGCGTCTCTTTGCAGGTCAAAAACAATTCTCATTCCTTCTCGGTCTGACTCGTCTCTAATATCTCTAACTCCTTGAATTTTCTTTTCTTGGACCAATTTAGCAAATTGCTCAACCAAAGCTGATTTCTGGGTTTGAAAAGGAATTTCTGTAACAATAATCTGTGTCTTGCCTTTTTCTTGTTCCTCCACCTCGGCCTTGCCTCTAACCACAATTGGACCCCTGCCTTGAGAGTAAGCTGCTATGATATCTTTTTTCCCATAAATCATACCAGCAGTTGGAAAATCTGGCCCTTTGATAAATTCTGAAATATCTTCGCTTGTGGCTTTGGGATGAGCTATTAGATAAATTAAAGCATCACAAAGTTCTGAAAGATTGTGAGGAGGAATATTTGTCGCCATACCAACGGCAATTCCCAGAGAACCATTTAATAAAAGCTGGGGCAAAGGAGAGGGCAAAACAGTTGGCTCTTTCTTTGTTCCATCATAATTATCTCTAAAATCAACCGTATCTTTACTAATATCTTTTAATGTCTCCTCCCCAATTTTTGAAAGCCGACACTCGGTATAACGGTAAGCCGCGGCGCTGTCCCCATCGACACTGCCAAAATTACCCTGACCTTGCACTAAGGGATATCTCAAAGAAAAATCTTGAGCCATACGAACTAGAGCATCATAAACAGCCATATCGCCATGAGGATGATACCTTGCAAGAGTACTTCCAATAACCGACGCTGACTTTCGGAATTTTGCGGCGTGGGTTAAACCGTCTTCATGCATTACATACAAAATTCGGCGGTGAACCGGTTTTAAACCATCGCGGACATCGGGTAATGCCCGGGAAACAATAACTGACATTGCATAATCAATATAGGAGTCCTTCATTTCCTCTGTAATTTCCCTTGGTTTGATATTCCCTATTTTATTTTTTTGTTCTTCTGCCATATTTTACTTCTTCTACGGGGTGAATTTTGGTAATTCTAGCTCTTTGATAAATTCCTCTTCTTTAAAATTTTTGAGATTCCAATAAGAGTTATAAATCCACCAGCTAGCCAAAATCAAAGCAACAACTACTACTGTAATCCAAAGTATCATCTTCCTAATACGTTCGGGCTGATTTTGAATCTTTTTTAGAAAATCCATGTTCTTAAGTCCAAATGTCAAAATCCAAATTTCAAATCAAGTTCAAAATCCAAAATAATTAAATAATTTTTAATTTTGATTTGTCATTTTGATTTTTGCATTTTGCATTTTGAATTTATTACGGTTGCAAGACTATTATCTTCACTTCCTCTTTGGGTAAATCTTTTTCTTTGATAAATAATTTAGATAAGGGTTCAATTTTTTTAACCCCAACAATTTTCAAAAATTTATCAAGACCGTCTAATTTTATCTTTAAGTTCGGAATTCTGTAATGCATAGGAATAATTATCTTGGGTTCAATTTGAGCCATTATTTTTATTGCTTCTTGGGCGTCAATTGTAAAAAACCCTCCAATAGGGAGCATTAAAATATCAACTTCACCAATTTTATCAAGTTGTTCATGCGTTAGTTCTTTTTGACCTAAATCCCCTAAATGGCACAATTTTATCTCTTCTGCCTCTATGGTATAAATTGTTGTCCTGCCTCTTTCTTTCCCTTGGACATTATCATGGAAAGCCGGTATTCCTTGGATGCAAATTCCTTTAATATCATATTCACCGGGACCTGACGCAATAAACGGCCGACCAGAAACTGCTTTAACATTGTTATGGTCAAGATGATTGTGGGTAATTAAGACCACGTCTGCCTCCAATTTTCTTGGTAGCCGCAAACCAATACTTTCTTCAAACGGGTCAATTAAAGTTGAAACGTGATTGTTTTTACCCTGGCTTGAAGAAATTTGAAAACAAGATTGTCCATACCAATTAATGTTCATATTTAACTATTTTATCATACCCATTTTTTACTTTCAACCCCGTTTACAACGGAGTCAACTATTGCCCGGCTCGAAAATCTATGTTATAAGTAAATTATTATGCAAAATATGCTAGAAAAAGATGATATTTTAAAACCGCCGAAAGTCGGAGAAATTGTTCAGGGAAAAATTATAAATAAAGGTAATGCCTCGATTTTTTTAGATTTGGGGCCATGGGGAACCGGGCTCATTTACGGAAAAGAATTTTACGAGGCAAAAGATGAATTAAAGGATTTAAAAATCGGGGAGACGATTTTTGTAAAAATAGTTGACCTTGAAAACGAAGAGGGCTATATTGAACTCTCTTTAACTAGAGCCGGAAAAGAACTTGCCTATGAAGAACTGAAACAAAAAAAAGAGAAAGAGGAAAGTATTACTGTAAAAATCGTAGGAGCAAATAAAGGAGGACTTTTAGCAAGGGTATCCGGCATGCCGGCCTTCTTGCCGGTGTCCCAACTTTCTTCTGAGCATTATCCAAAAGTAGAAAATGGGGATGCTCAAGAAATATTAAAAGCTCTCCAAAAATTTGTTGGTAAAGAAATGGAAGTTAAAATTTTTGACTTCAACCAGAGAGAAGAAAAATTAATTTTGTCTGAAAAGGCAAAACAAACCAAGAAAGTAAAAGAGATGTTGAAAAATTGCAAAGTAGGAGATATTGTTGAGACCGAAGTTACGGGTATTGTGGACTTTGGGGTCTTTGTAAAGTTATTGCTCCCTCAAGTTCCAGAAGCCCTGGAAGGACTAATTCACATTTCAGAATTAGATTGGCAGTTGATTGAAGACCCATCTAAGGTAGTTAGGCCCGGACAAAAAGTCAAAGCAAAAATTATTGATATTTCTAATAACAGGATTTCTTTGTCTTTAAGGGCCTTAAAAAAAGATCCTTGGGAAAATATTGAAGAAAAGTATAGAAAAGGAGATATTATTGAGGGCAAAGTAACAAAATTTAATCCTTTTGGCGCTTTTATCAAAATTTCTCCAAAAATCCAAGGTCTTTGTCATATTTCAGAGTTTGGTTCTGTAAAAAAAATGGAAGAAACCCTTAAAATCAACGAGAAACACAAATTTAAAATTACGTTGATTGATTCAAAAAAACACCGAATGACCTTAAAGCTCTTGACCCCGTTAGAGGTTAATAGGTCAAAAAAGAAGCACGAAACAAACAAACCTCTAACGGGGTTGACAAATTGTTTATTTTAATATATAATCGGGGGTATAAAGTCAACCAGATCTTTAAACAAAGAAAAGAGGTGACAAAATGAACAGTAAAGACAGAACATATATTTGTCCGGCATGTGTGGTAAATGAAAAAACAAACGGTCTGATCTGCTCTGACTGCCAAGATGAGCACAAAAGAATTTCCATGTCTGCCATTCGTACACATCGACCGGTAGAAACCGAACTCCAGTATGCCTTAAAGAAGACAGAAGAAAACCTGACTTCTCTGAGTAAGGAGTTAGAAGACCTCAAAAAACTGGCCGAGCGCATCGAATGGCTCAAGCAAACCATTTACTTTCTAGAAAACCAGAAAAGATGGTTGGAAAAAATCAATTACAGGGAAGCCGAAAGAAAGGCCGTAGAATATGAAAAAACTGCGCTCTAAAAACAACAAATTGATCTGGTTGATTTAAAAGCCCCTTGTGGTTTTACAACACGAGGGCTTTTTTATTGAATTTTTTAAGAAACTGTGCTAAATTAAAAAGATAGATAATATGAAAAATGTTAAAAATATTAATATAAAAAACCTTGCCAAGAATTTAATTTTTATCCTGCTTATTTTTCTGCTCATTTCAGGTATTTTTGCTTTGCTTGCTCAACCATTTGAAAAAGAAAAAGAGGTCTCTTTAAATCAATTAGTTAAAGACGTTAATGAAGAAAAAATAAAAGAAATTACAGCCATGGGCTCAGAGCTCACTATTATTTACAAAGACGAAACAAAAGCAAAATCCAGAAAAGAAGAAGAAAAAGGCCTCCGGGAAACTTTAGTATCTTATGGCGCAGAAGAAAATAAATTAGAGCAAGTAGAGTTTAAAATTCAGCTAGAAAAACAAGGAGTTTCTTCTTGGCTAGTACCTCTTTTGGTTTTTGGTTTGGCGCCTTTATTGGTTTTCGGCATATTTTTCTGGATGATTTTTAGACAGGCAAAAGCAGGTGCAACCCAGGCCTTCAGCTTTACCAAAGCCAGGGCTCGACTTTTCGGCGCTGAAGGCCATCCCAAAGAAAAAATTACTTTCAAAGATGTCGCTGGATTAAAAGAGGCCAAAGAAGAATTGAAAGAAATTGTTGACTTTTTGAAAAACCCTAAAAAATATTTAAAGATG
>PEYC01000025.1:5407-6444 GCA_002774555.1 Candidatus Nealsonbacteria bacterium CG08_land_8_20_14_0_20_36_22 | reverse complement strand
TTCATATGGTCCTTTGTATTCCTCATAACCAACAAGTTTTTGCAATTTTATATAGTCCCCACCCAATGTCTTGAAGTTGTTGGCCTTTGTCGCCTCTTGCCATATATTATGTGTCTCCATACTAATATGCGTTAAATCTCTGCTAAAATTATCAAAACCAGGAAGTTCACTGCCTCCGTGACGTTCACCAGTTGCCGCAAATGCCTGTCCAGCCACAATAAGAAGAACTGGGCCAAGATCAGTTACTGTTCGCACTGCTTTCTTTACTTTTCCCCAAACTTTTTCCTTTTTTTCACTCCATCCTTCCAATACTTTATTTGAATCCTCAAAAATCCCTTTTGCAAAAGACGGCAATCCTCCTTCTAAAGAATTTTTAAGAATGTTGCTTTGTCTAAAAGTGGAAAGAACTGTTTCCGGAGTTTTCTTTTTGCTTTCTAATGGAGATTCCACTTTTTCCTTTGGTTGTTCTGCTTTCTCAAGCGGTTCCTTGCCGGCAATCTGAAGTTGTGTTTTACGTTTTACCGCAGCTTCATATTCTGCCATCTCTGCTTCTGATATTTTCCCCCCTTCCTCTGATATTTTCCCCAATTCCTCTGGTGAAACTAGATCTGGTTGGTTAAGATCTAGAAATTCTTTTGATATTTTCCCCCATTCCTCTGGCGAAGCTGGCTGGTTAAATTTTGGAAATTCTTTAGACATATTATATTTTTATAATTTAAGTTCTTTTACCGCAGCTTCATATTCTGCCACCAATTTCTCAAGCGGCTCCTTGCCGGCAATATAAATCTGTGTTTCTAAATCTCGAAGCCGGTAAGCAACTTCAGTAAAGAAATCTGGGTTTTCATTCAAAAACATAAGCCAACCTGCTCGTTCTTTTGGTGAAAGATTATAAGACTGCTGCTTCAAAAGGTCGCGTTCTGAAGGCAAAAACGGCGCTTCGCGAAGGAGACGAACAATAAGTGGCAGGATAGTAATAGTTCTTGCCATAGGCTTTTTATTACATTATATCATAAAGAAACAATTATGCAAGTCCATCG
>PEYC01000025.1:0-5393 GCA_002774555.1 Candidatus Nealsonbacteria bacterium CG08_land_8_20_14_0_20_36_22 | reverse complement strand
CATTTGTAGAAAAATCGCCCTACAGCCACGGATGAATTCCGGTTTTAATTGCATAGTTTTCAGTTGGAAGTCCAAACATAAGATAAATTACATGTTTCGCAATAACAGCTTCATAGCCCTTGGTGGGTTTTAAAATCGGGGAAGTTAAATTTCAATTTTAATGCTCCTCTTCTTTAGTTGGGGTGCCCCTTCGGAATTTTAATTGATATTTTTGACGCCGAGAAATGAAGTTAACTAAAGAGTTAACGAGCCAAGCCAAAGCGATGAGCAAACCATAAGCAATCATGCTGGTGACTGAAAATCGAGGAGCTTCATTGAGATAGAACCAGATGACCACTAAGGCATAGGCAATGGTAATTAATTTTAATGTTTGAATGCTGCGTTCGGTGCTTTGATTTTTAACCTCCACGATTAGTTGAATGGCTGAAGCAACATAATCTTTGGTCATTTGCCAAAGTTCCCGAATGTATTCGTGGGTGTCTAAAAGCGTTTCAAATTCGTATTGAAAAAGGTTAGTTAAATATTTGTCTACTTGATTGGCTTTGGCAGCTTTTGCGCGGGTGCCGACATAAACTTTCATTTGATTCAAGCGGTTGTTAATTAAATTAATGGTTTCTTGGTATCCATCCAGTTCGTCTCTAAAAACGCCGGCTTCTTTGGCGGAAATTTCTTTCTTTTTTTTGATGGCGGCAATTTTTTCCCAAATAAGGCGGTGAATATTGAGATAACTTTTTAATTGAGCGTCAAATTCCCGGAAGAAAATTTGCTGGTGGGTAACATCTTCTATTAAATCTTTTTTTGCCGAGGAAGCAACAATGAGAATGCACTTGTTCATCCTAAAAACCGCCATTTCATTAGAAAAGGATTGGTCGTAAACTTCACCGAATTTTTCTTTGTCAACTATGAAGTCCTTTAAGTTTTTGGAAGTCACACCGATGACGGTGGTTATTGGCGGATGGGGGGTTTTAAGACCAGCTAATATTTTCGGAATAGGAGCGCCCAAAGAAAAAATGTAACTGATCGCCGGTTCAAAAACATTGTGAATATATTCGCCAAGCTTTTTTTGAGCTCCATCGATGTCATTAGAGGTGGTTTTCAGGATGTAAAGTCCGTCTTCAAAATATTTAATGATTAAATTGTTATTAGTTTCTGCTTTTACATATTCTATCTCGCCCGGCTCTTTGGTTACTTTCCTGATATTTAAAGCTTTATGAAATTCTTTAAGTTTTTGTTTTGACAATTCCAATTCCGAATCTCCCTCACTAAGAAATTTATAAACCTCAACCATATGAAGTTGAGTGCGGGGGTACCACCCGCCGACGATTATTTGATAGGAGGACTGAAGATTATTTTCCGTTTTCATAGTTAAGGTCTTATTTTTATTTTATTATAACATACTAATTTTATTAGCGGCAACCCCGTCCGCGTTTCCACTTCCGCTTCCCGCCGAAGTAGGCGTCGTCAATCTCAATCTCGCCTTGAGCTTGCCTGCCTCAAGTTCCGCCACATAGTAGATCGCTTCGCCCCGCCGCCGTCTACTACGCCGTCTTCCGGTTCTTTATTTTTTGTACCACCGCACCAATGCCGCCGACGAGCGCGAGGACAACGCCAACCACCATGAAGATGAGCCATACCGCCTGGTTGGTACCATAGAGGAACGGCACCAATGGCGCGTTCGCCGACCCATTGGTTGCCCCCGCGAGGAAACCACATACTAACGAAATGAGAAATACTACGAGGCCAACCCAAAAAAGTTTTTTCATACATTCAAAGAATACCGACCTTTCCTAAAGCATAGCACAGAAACCCCTCCAAGGCCTTGACGAAGAATGGCTCCGCTGGCTGGGGGATGTTAGAACATTAGATTATTTTACTGCATTTAAAAAGTTTATTTTCATCTTAGCAGATAATTTTAAAAAATAAAGCCGTTCTGTGGAACGGAACGGTTTTCAAGTAGAAAAAGGGTTATTTATTCCGCTAATGTGCTATTGGGGTCTCTTAGGCACTTTTTTGATTAGAAACAGAAAATTTTCAGTCAGAAAACGTTGAATAATCAACGGTTAGTTCTTCGCCCTTCTTAATGTCTCTTATGCTATAAAGATCATAATTTTTATTACATCGCATATTTGGATTTTTTTTTGATTCATTGAGATACCACCCGATTGTCATAGAGTTAAAATTTTTAGGACAACCATATTTATTATTTTTTATAATACCAAAATCGTCGTAGAGTTTTTGTATTTCAGGATCAATGCCTTTTATTTCGCTTTTGTCTGTCCAAATCGTTTCACTATCATCGTCACTAAATACATTAGTTCCTTTCGGGATATCACGAATAGCAAAAACACCAATGCCGTGAAGTGGGGACGGTTTTAATCTACAATAAGTGTTCTCCAGTTTTTTAAGAATGTCTTTTTTTTGATTCATTTATTTGAGATAACCCCAAGTTTGAAATTTATCAGAATCTCGATACCATTTCAAACCTATATCGGTTCTGTAATACATATTCTGAAGCATTATATTTTTAATCCTGTTATAAACTTGCTTCCTTGCTTCCTCAACAGTATTCCCAGAAGCCGTGACGACTAAAACATATCCTAAAATGCCAGCAACACACCAGTTACCATTTATTAATTTGACCTCCCCTAAATGAACGCCGTCTAAGTTAGGTTTTCTAAAAAGAATTGACAAATCTTTGTAGATAAAAGTCTCATTTTTATCTTCGTAAGGAAAGGGTGGCACTACAATTACGACACCTATCTGAAAATCCTTTTTTGTTTTCAATTCAAATTTTTCTTTTTTGGCGATTGTATAAAGGAAATCGCCCATCTCCGAAATAATACCTTCCATTTGAATGCTAATAGTTGGGTATCCGAAACGGCATGTAAACTCAAGAGGATAAATTCCCTTGGAGTTGGCGATACAATTTAGATCTACATATCCGACGTATCCTGATTTCTTTAAGTCCTCTCCCATTTTAAAGAGGGTGGTGTTGAAAATGGTATTGGGATCGGACCAATACATAAGGGTATTCCCACACCAATAGGGCTTCCCGTTTCTTCTTACATACATAATGTGGTTTCTTACAATTGCGCAGTAAACAGTTCCATTATATTTAACCTTTTTTATATCTCTTTTATCAATCCAGGAATTTATTTTTTTTACTCTTTCATGAACTTCGTATTGAATTCTGTTCGAGTTAGCATAATGATTTTGTATCCAAACTTTACCCTTTGGTTTTCTTTGCTTAATAATTCCTACTCTTCCAATTTTTAATAAAAGCTCTTGTATATCATCAGCCAATTTATAAGAACAAGTATAAAATATTCTATTTTTGGTTCGCATTATAGTTCCGTCTCCCAAACAATACCAATTTAAAAATATTTCTATTTGCCTTTTACTTAGATTTTTTACAAAGTCGGGGACATATTTTTCAAAAGATCTTCCAAATTTATTTAAATAGTCTGCAAACTGTTTGTCGTATGTATAAAATATATTTTTATCTTCTTTAAAGTTAAATGGAAGACGTTTTAACATCTTCTTAATTTTTTTTGATTTTTCTCCTGTTTTTTGGCAGACGCAAACTTGATACTTTGAAAAAGAGCCGTCGCTAATCCATATTCCCAAGAAAGCTAACCAGTCATCCATCAACATTTTTTTTTCAGAAATTAAATGGCTTACAATTTTTCTGCCTTCGTAATGTTTTTTTTCTGAATAAGGCAAGGTAAAATATTTTTCTTCAGCGCCGTTCCATACCCCCGTTCTTTTTATAACGGACTGATATTCCATGTTTTTAGCACTAATAAATTTAAAATTATTTCTATTTTTTCTAAAATCATTTTGTGAACTTAAATACATATTATGATCTGGGGTCACACATATATCTAATGTTTGATTTTTAACGCAAATCAATTCTTTGTGATGGTCAAAAACAACTACCTTATCTGGATTGTGAAATTCTATTCTGTTATCGGACGGATTTAGAGTGCATAATTTGTCGCTTTTAGAAATATTTTTGAAAAATTTCCAACCGCTGTCGGTTAAAACCTCTGTTTTATCGTCGTAGCAACCCATCTCACCCGTACATGGACCTATATCTCCCGGAAACAATTTTTTATGTTCAAAATTAACGTTTATGGGATAAACAAAATCTTCCCCGTTGAAAAAAGCTCCGACGGCTATTTCAACCCCCACGGCCATTTTTTGAATCTGAAATCTTTTTATTTTTTTTGCCCAGGTTTTTTTGTTTTGTTCTAAGATTTCAATTAAATCTTTTCCATCTTCTTCTTGTCCTAAAAAAAGAATTTCTTTGGCGATACCGCCCGATGGTTTAAAAACATACCTTCCGGGATTTGTTTTGATAAATTCTATTGCTGAGTCAAATTCTGTAAAATCCCAATGAGGAAGAGTGAGCATGCCGGCTCTTTTCATCTCGTTTTGCCCAAATTCCCTGTCTTCTTCAAGTTTGTCCGTATATTCGCTTCCGCCGATAATAAGCTTTCCTTCTTTTCTTAAGGAATCCGCAATTTCTCCGAACCCAACCTCGTCAAAAACAATCACATCGGCCCAGTCCTTATAATCTTCCCATTTTTCAACTTTTTCTAAGAATCCGTCATAAATATCCTTATCTTCTTCTAATTTTATATAAATCTTAACTTCGTGCCCTTCTTTTTTTATTTTCCAAGCCAAATCCCCGCTTGAACTCTCCCACGAAACAAATAAAAATTTTCTTGGTATAAAATCTTTCCCCGTTTTTTCACCGTTTAGATTATTCATCTTCTTTATCCTACCCTTTCTACAAACTCAAGACAAGCGAAAAACCGCCAGAATGAAGAACCCCACCGCAGAGCGGTGGGGTATCTCACAGAAGCTTCCCTTGTTTTGTGGATTGTTCACGGTCTTGGTACCGAATGTATTGCTTGATGATTGCGCTGGTTACTTTCTCGCCGACTGCTCGCACAAAGTATCCATCTGACCAGAGCTCACCTCCCTAAAACTCGTGCTTGATCCTGCGGTATCACTCCCTCACTCCTTCATGGCACCATGCGCGCATTCATCCCGTCCGCAAGCGGACGGGTATTCTGCGGGGAGGCAATAAAAACCTTTGGTACGGCGGCATGGTTATGTTGTGTAGTAATGTAGTAATGTAGTAATATGGTTATGAGTAACAGTTATGTCCGTTTGAATTATTGAAATTAAACTATCTGAATAATCCAAAGGTAAATAAAAAAATATTTCTCAGGCGTTAAGAAATTGCAAAGATGCTTAAGGGAAGAATACTATCCGGGCCAGTACTTCTTTTGTTAGTTAAAAAAAATTGGTAAAATTGACAAAGAAGGTTAAAAAATATGGAAGGCGAAAAAATGGAAAAAATCTTGGGGGCCAAACCTGAT
>PEYC01000024.1 GCA_002774555.1 Candidatus Nealsonbacteria bacterium CG08_land_8_20_14_0_20_36_22 | reverse complement strand
TTGAGCTTGGCGCCAGCAACGAGCAGACAGATTTTCCGATTGTTTACGCTGTTGGCCGCGACGGCGTTGCCAAAATTAATCTTAACGACCAATCAAAAGATCTTACCCCGCTTCTTGATACGATTTTAAAATATGTGCCCTGCACCTCGTCTGAAGAATTATCAAAAGAGCCATTGATGCTTCAGCCGTTTAACCTCGGATACGATAATTTTATGGGTCGTCTGGCAATCGGCAGGGTTTATAAAGGCATTGTCGCTCCTGGCCAAAATGTATTTATTAAAAAATTGAACAAAAAAACCCGTTCAGGGAAAATCACCAAAGTTTTTACTTTCAAGGGTTTGGAAAAAGTGGAAACAGTTCAAGCAAGCGCCGGCGATATTGTTCTTGTTGCCGGGCTTCCTGATATTTATATCGGAGAAACAATAACTACAGACGAACAGACAAAACCCCTGCCCGCGATTTTAGTTGATGAGCCGACAATTGCTTTAACATTTTTAGTGAATAATTCTCCTTTGGCAGGCCGCGAGGGAGATTATGTAACTTCCAGAGAGATTCGCGGATATCTTCAGAGGGAGATTGAAGTGAATGTTGGTTTGAGAGTTGATTTTAGCTCATCTGATTTTTTTAAAGTTTTTGGCAGAGGAGAATTGCATATTGAGATTTTACTTGAAAATATGCGACGGGCAGGATATGAAGTTCAGGTTTCCCAGCCCCAGGTGATTATAAGAGAAGAAAACAAGGTGAAGCTTGAGCCGTTTGAAGAAGTTATTATTGATACGCCAGGCGAATATCAGGGTTCTATTATTGAAAGTTTGGGCAGCCGCGGTTTTGTTTTAAAAACCGTGGTTGATAACAAAGAAACAGTGCGGCTTTGTTTTGAAGGTCCGACCCGCGGGCTTTTGGGATACAAGAGCCAGTTTATTATAAACACCAAAGGCGAAGGAATTCTTTCTTCGCGCGTTTTGGGCTTTCGGCCCTACGCAGGGGAAATACGCAAACGGGCTGTTGGCTCAATGGTTTCAATGGCAGACGGCAAGGCGCTGGGCTATGCTCTTTGGGGCTTACAGAGAAGAGGCGTTCTTTATATCGGCCCTGGCACTCAGGTTTACATTGGAATGGTTGTGGGTGATACTTCAAAGGGAGGTGAGATGTATGTTAATCCGACAAAAGGCAAGCATCTTACCAATGTGCGCGCTGCCTACTCAGATGACGCAATTGACCTTGTGCCGCCGTTTGAGCTTACTATTGAACGGGGGCTTGAAATTATGTCAGAAGACGAATATTTGGAAATTACCCCCAAAAGCGTGCGTCTCCGCAAAAAGAATAGTTATCCACAGGTATAAAGTTTTTATTCTTTTTGTTTTTTGGTATAATAAAACAACAAGGTCGATTTGTTAAGTATAAAATTAACAAAGTTAAAAAATATGAGCACACTTGTTGGTCGTTGGGCGCTTGTTATAGGTATTATATTGGCAATAATTGCCGGTTTTACCACCATTCCTTCATTGCCGGTTGTTCTCTTTATTCTTGGTTTGATTGTTGGTTTTCTTAATATAAAAGAGAGGGAAAGCACTCCTTTTTTAATATCAGTGATTGCTTTATTGTTGATTGGTGTTGCCGGTTTGCAACTCGGGAAGTTTACTTCAGTAGCAGCCGCAGTTTTAAATAACTTTATTGCTTTCGTAGCTGCTGCTGGGTTGGTTGTGGCTTTAAAACAGGTTCTCGGTGTGGCTAAATCAACTTCCTAAAGAATTTACAAAACAAGGTCTTAACCAGCCCCGCTGTAAGCGGGGCTGGTTTTTTGTTGATTTTTTTGACGATTTTTGTATAATAGTATAATGGCAAAGAAAAAGAGGAAAACTAAAAAGCCGGCAATTAAAAAACCGGCAAGAAAGCGGCAAGATGAGGACGGCACTGTTAAAAAGATTAAAATTAGAGTGATTGGGATTGGCGGGGGAGCAGGTTCTATTATTTCGGAAATCGCTCCAAAAATAAAGAAGGCGGATTTTGTGGCGGTTAATACCGATGCCAGAGCTCTTAGAAAAATTGGCAGGAAAGTTAAAAGATTTCAATTTGGTCAAAAATTAACTCAGGGATTGGGCACAGGAATGAATATCGCATTGGCAGAGCTGGCTGTTCAGGAAGAAAAAGCTCGAATTAAAAAACTCTTTGAAGGAAGAGACCTTTGTATTATAATATCTTGTTTAGGCGGCGGGACCGGGTCAGGCGCTACCCCTGTTTTTGCTAAAATTTCAAAAGGTTTAGGTTGTCTTACATACGGAATTTTTACCATGCCCTTCAATTTTGAAGGAGAAAAGAAAATAGACCTCGCTAAACAGTCCCTGGAGAAAATAAAACCCTATCTTAACGCTTTTTCTATTATTCCCAATGAAAGGATTTTTAAAATAATTGATAAAAATACTCCCTTAAAAGAAGCCCTTTCTGCAATTAATCAGAGATTGGTCCAGAACTTGGAAGGGTTGATTGAGATGATTTATCTACCGGGATTGATTAACATTGATTTCGCTGATTTAAAAACAATTTTAACAGGTCAAGGCCGGCTAGCTTATTTAAATACAATAGAAATTGAAGAGTCCAATCAAGAAGAAGGAGTTAAGAAATTAATTTCAAGCCCTCTCTATCCCCATAGTTTAAGAGGTTCAAGAGGGGTTTTGTATAATATTGTTGGGGGGAGAGGACTTCAGCTTATTGAGGTCTCCAGAATATCTGAAACAATTTCAGAGTCAATAAATAAAAATGCCAAAATTATTTTTGGTATTGGCCAGGATAAAAAACATAAAGAAAAGCTCAAAATAACCTTATTAGCCATAGGTTGTTTAATAAAAAATGGATTGCTATGGCCAACAGAAAAAATTAAGAAAGCGGCCAAACCAAAGCCCAAGCCAAAACCCAAACCCAAGCCCAAAAGAACAAAGCCTTCTATTTTAAAACCAACCTATAAGTCATCCCAAAAGGCTAATAAAGAGAAAGAAGTTCAAAACGAGACGATTAGACGTAATGCCATTCAGTTGAAGAAAGTGATTGAGGAAGAAGAAAAAGAAATATTAGAAAAAGAAAAAATCTGGGAAACCCCAGCGATATTAAGAAGAAAAAATGAATAATGTGGAAATAAAAAAAGCTATCATACCTTTGGCCGGTTTAGCTATTAGATTTTTACCGCTCTCAAAAGTGGCCTCAAAAGAACTTTGGCCTCTGGTGGACTTGCCAATGTTCCACTATGTCATTGAGGAGGCAAGAAACTCCGGGATTAAGGAACTCATTTTTGTTTTGAGTCCTGATAAGAAAAATATCTTGGACTATCTAAAACCTTCGCCAAAAATAGAAAAAATTTTAAAAGACAGAAAAAAAGAAGAGGTTTTAGAGGAGGTTAAGAAAATAGAAGAGCTGTTTAAAACTCTTTCTTTTTCCTATGTGTTGCAAAAGAAACCTTTGGGCGATGGACACGCTGTTTTGCAGGCAGCGAAACTGGTGAATAAAGAGCCAGTTGCTTGTCTGTTTGTGGATGATATAATAGAAGCAAGAACGCCGGCTGTTTTACAACTAACCAAAATTTTTAAAACCTGTCAGAAGCCAATTATTGGTCTTTACCGCGTGGCCCAAGAAAAAATTTCCCATTATGGAATAGTCGGAATTGAGAAAATTGCCAATCGTCTTTTTAAAATTAAAAAAATTATAGAGAAGCCGTCTTCTGAACAAGCGCCTTCTGATTTGGCGATTGTCGGAAGATATATTCTAACCCCGGACGTTTTTGATTATCTAAAGAAAGCTAAGCCAAACAAAAGAGGGGAGATTATTTTAGCCGATGTTTTCAATAATCAGATGCTTAGGGATGGTAAGTTGATTTACGGTTACGAGCTTGAGGGAGAATGGCTGGAGTGCGGAGATAAACTTAGATGGCTTAAGTCAAACCTTTATCTTTCCTTAAAGCATCCGAAATACGGTCCAGAATTAAAAAAATATTTAAAAGAAATATGAACGTAATCCAAATTACTAAATCCATTTTAAATGATATTTATCAACCGAGGCCGGCTGACAGCCGGAAGTACGATTACGGGCTTTTGCTAGTTATCGGCGGCTCGGAGTTTTACAGCGGCTCGCCGGCGCTTTCGGCTATGGCCGCATTTAGAGCCGGAGTTGATATGGTTAGAATTGTTGCTCCAAAAAGGGCGGCAGATATAATAGCTTCTTTTAGTCCTAATTTGGCTGCTTACCCTTTAAGCGGGAGTCATCTAAATAAAGAACATTTAACTAATTTAATTTCAATGACCGAATCAGCCAAGACGGTTAGCCGCGGCAAAACAGCTGTTGTAATTGGCGGAGGAGCAGGAAGGACAGAAGAGACCCAGGGAGTAATTCTGGAATATCTTTCTCAGGTTTCTGTTCCAGTAGTTATTGACGCTGATGCCATCCACGCTTTAAGTAAAAAGCCGGAAACAATATCTGACCAGCCGTCTTTAATCACTCCCCATACTTACGAGTTTTTTATCTTGACCGGGAAAGAAGTATACAAACTTTCTGATGAAGAAAAAATAAAAATAGTGAGAAGCGAAGCGGCACGGCTTAATACGACAATTTTACTTAAAGGGAAGATAGACATAATTTCAAACGGCAAAGAGGTTGCTCTAAATAAAACCGGTTCTCCTTATATTGCCAAGGGCGGCTGTGGAGACACTTTAGCTGGTATTGCCGGCGCCTTGCTCGCAAGAGGAGTTAAACCGTTTGAAGCAGGCCAGGCAGCAGCTTTCATTAACGGCAAGGCCGGAGAATTGGCGGCCAAAAAATTAAAGGACTCCTTAACGGCGACCGATTTAATTGAAGAAATTTCCAAAGTAATAGAGTAGGAAGAGGGCTTTGCCCTCCTTACTATATAAATGCGTCGCTCGGTTAAAATGAAAGTGAACTTTCATTTTTCCCTCGCTCACATTAATAAAATAAAAGTTGTTTAACAATTTCATAAGGAGATGAAAAATGAAAACAGAAGGACTAAAACTTGCTTGTTTATACGGTTATGGCTGTCAACAAGTTGAAAAAATGAAGGTTGGGAAAGAACTTTTAGGTTTTTTTTATATAGAAAAGGACGAGTTTTTTTTGAGGCAGAAACAAGGGAGGTTAATATGAGGCTTGTAAATAATCTTCAGGAAGGGGATTTGGTTTCTATTCATTTAGGCATTGCCAGAGAGAAAATTTTTCAAGAGCAAGCCAAAACCTTGCGAGATGTCACCATCAAATCCATAAAAACTCTCCAAATATAGCATGATTGACCCCGTTAGAAACATGATTCATGGGTTTCTAACAGGGTTGAAAAATCATGCCTTTTTCTTTTCCAAAAAAATTGTATAACCCGGTTAGAGATTTACTTGTTTTGTGCTTTATTATTGTCCTGTAATCTCTGGCAGGGTATAATGGATAAATGACCAAGAAAGTTAAAGTTGCCATTGTTTCTTTGACTGCTTGTGAGGGGTGCCAGATAGTTCTTTTGGATTTGGGCAAGAAGTTTTTTGATTTTCTTAAAAAAGTGGAATTGGTTGATTTTGGCTTGATTGAGGAAACGCCATTTCCTAAGGGAAAACTGGGTATTGCTTTTGTTGAGGGAAATCCGATTACCAAAGAGGATTTAAGAGTTTTGAAGAAAATCAGGAAACAGGCGAAAATTTTAGTTGTTTTAGGAAACTGCGCCGCTCTCGGCGGAATCCCGGAAATGAAGAATTATCAGGGAAAAGAAAAAACAATTAGATATATTTATAAAACCCTGAAAAATATCGTTAATCCAGAAATTAAAGAAGTGGATAATTTTGTAAAAGTTGATTTTACTTTGCCTGGCTGCCCGATTACAAATACAGAATTTTTAAAATATGCCAAAGATTTAATTAAGGGTAAAATTCCTAAAATTCCTCAAAAGCCAGTTTGTTCAGAGTGTCCTTTTTGGGGAAAGGAGACCTGTTTTTTGAGAAAAAAAGAACCCTGTTTAGGACCAATTACTTTAGCCGGCTGCCAGGCCGTTTGCGCTAAAAATAATTTTTCTTGCTACGGCTGCCGTGGACCATTGAAAAATATAAAACCCCAAGGATTTTTAAAAACTTTGGAAAAAATGAGGTCAAAAGAAGAAATAGAAGACGATTTAGAAATCTTTGGCTTAAAAGACATGATAAAAATATGAAAATTAGTATTCCCCACATTCATAAAACTTTAGGAGATGCGGGTTTTTTTGCTCGGATTTCTCAAAGAGGGGAGGTTAAAGAATTAAGAATTAAGGTTTTGGAAGGACTTCGGCAGATTGAAGGTATTTTAATTGGCAGAAGGGTTTGGGAGACGCCTTTAATAATTTCCAGGGTTTGCGGAATTTGCCCAACTTCCCATATTCTTAATGCCTGCCAGGCGTTGGAAAAGGCCTTGGAAATAAAGGTCTCTTTACAAACAGAACACCTGCGAAAGTTAATTACGGCCGCTCAAATAATTCAAAGCCACTCTTTGCACATTTTCTTTATGAGTTTGGCTGATTTTTTTGACATTGAAAAAGAGACTTATTTAATGAAGAAATTTTCCAAAGAAGCAAAAGCAGTTTTGGGTTTAAGGGATTTTGCTCTAAAAATAATTGAAATAGTTGGCGGTCGAACAGTCCATCCAATTAGACCTATTGTTGGCGGATTTACGAAAGTTCCAGAAAAAGAAGATTATCAAAAAATTTTAGAAAGTTGTAAAAAAGCTCAGAAGGAATCTTTTGTTTTAATTAATCTTTTTAAAAATTTAGAATATCCGGAATTAAGACGAAAAACCCTTTTTTGTTCTTCTTTTTCAAGAAAAGAATACCCTTATCACAAGGGCCAGAAAATAAAAATAGGGGAAGAAATTTTTTCGCCTGGAGATTTTTTTTCAAATCAGATTGAAGAAGATTTAAAAGAGCAACCAGCCAAAAAAGTAAGGTTTGGGAATAAAGCATATATGCTGGGAGCAATTGCCAGGATAAAGAACAGCAGTCCTTACTTGGACTCGGAAGTTAAAAATGTTTTCCAAGAATTTCAAAATAAAAATAAATATTTTTTTGAAAATAGTTTTTATAACACTTTTTGCCAGGCAGTAGAAATTTTACATTTTTTAAAAGAAATAGAGAATATTTTGAAAGAACTTTTAAAAGAAAATCAGCAACAAGCTTTTCAGGAATACAAGATTAGCAAGGGAAGCGGGTTGGGTGTTCTGGAAGCTCCCAAAGGAACCTTGTTTACCTATCTTGACGTGGATAAAAACGGCCGGATTTCCGATTGCATCATTATTACTCCCACAGCCCAATTCTTAAGAAACCTGGAAGAAGATTTAAGGAGTTTAGCTCCTTTAACAATAAAAAAGGTCAAACATCTAATCAGGGCTTACGACCCTTGCATTGCCTGTGCCGTGCATTAGTAATATAATAAAACTATGTTTTGTGATTTAATTATTATTGGCGGGGGTCCGGCTGGGATTACAGCCGGCATTTACGCCTCACGTTTGGGCTTAAAAACCCTTTTAATTACCAAAAGTTTTGGCGGGCAAGTGGCTAAAAAAGCCGTATCTATTGAAAATTATCCCGGTTTTGAAAAAATTTATGGACCTGAATTAGTTCAGAAAATGGAAAAGCACTTGAAGGCCCAAAAGATTGATATTGAGATAGACGAAGTGAGAAAAGTTGAAAAAAAAGGCGATGATTTTTTGGTTTCTATTAAAAATAAAAAGAAACATCAGGCAAGGGCAGTAATTCTTGCTTCAGGAGCTGACCCTCGTCCTTTGGAAGTGCCGGGTGAAAAAGAATTTATCGGAAAGGGAGTAAGCTATTGTTCGGTTTGCGACGGACCGCTGTTTAAAAATAAAGTAGTGGCTGTGATAGGGGGCGGTAATGCTGGTTTTGAGACAGCTATCTTTCTGAGCAAAATCGCCAAGCAAATTTATATTTTAGAAACAGGTCCAGAGATTAAGGCCTTTGCCGTAAATCAGAAAATAATAGCAAGAATTGGCAAGATAAAGATAATAACTAATGCTGTTATAAAAAAAATTCAGGGAAAAAATTTTGTGGACTCAATTATTTATGAAGACAGAAAAACCGGTAAAGAAAAAAAACTTGATGTTCAAGGGGTTTTTGTTGAAGTTGGTTATCAACCAGCCACTGCTTATGTCAAGGGCTTGGTTGGTTTTAATGAAAGAGACGAAATAAAAGTTGAATTTGAAACCTGTCAAACCAAAACGCTGGGTTTATTTGCAGCTGGGGATTTGAACGTCGGTCCCTTCAAACAGATTGTTACCGCTGCCGGCGAAGGTGCCAAAGCCGCCCTGGCCGCTTATAATTATATTCAAAAGCTATGATTAAAAACATTAAGGCAAGGGAAATTTTAAATTCCAAAGGGAATTTTACGGTGGAAGTTGAATTAGAAACCGGCCAGGGCATTTTTCGCGCCTCTTGTCCTTCCGGTGCCTCTAAGGGTATTAATGAGGCAGTTGAAATAAAAGCGTCAGAAGCAGTTAAAAATGTGAATGAAATAATAGGCCCAAAATTGAAGAGAAAAAATCCTTTAAAACAAAAAGAAATTGATGAAATGATGCTCGAATTAGACAATACAGAAAATAAATCAAAATTGGGAGCTAATGCCATACTGCCTGTTTCTCTGGCTATTTGTCGGGCTGGCGCCGCTGCAAAGAAATTGCCGCTTTATCAGTATATTAATGAGCTTTCTGGGGGTTTGACCTTTGCCGGTTTTCCCAGGCCGTGTTTCAATATTATAAACGGCGGAGCCCATTCTGGCAGCGAGTTAGAAATTCAAGAGTTTATGATTGTGCCAAATAGGGAATTTTTTTCTGAAAATTTAAAGATAGGCAGCCAGGTTTATCAAGAGTTAAAAAAATCCTTAATAAAAATTTTTGGAAAAAGAGCCATTAATGTTGGAGATGAGGGAGGATTTGTTCCGCCAATTTCATTAGAAAGAGAAGCGCTGGATTTGTTACAAAACACAATCAGGGAATATCAGAATACAGAAATTGGTTTGGATTGCGCAGCCAGCCAGTTTTATAAAAACGACCACTATCAAATAGACGGCACAGTTTTTAGCAAAAATGGGCTTATGAATTTTTATCAGAATTTAATTGAGGCCTATCCTCTTATTTTTTTGGAAGATCCTTTTGGAGAAAGTGATTGGGAGTCATTTCAAGAAATTACGGGTAAATTTGGCAAAAAAATAATTATTTTTGGAGATGATTTATTAGTCACAAATATTGAGAGAGTAAAAGAAGCAAAGAAAAAAGGAACTTGCAACGGCGCTATTATCAAACCCAATCAGATTGGAACCATTACGGGAACACTTGAAGTGGTAAGATTGGCCCGGTCTTTTGGTTGGAAAATTATGGTTAGCCACAGGTCCGGGGAGACAGGGGACGATTTTATCGCTGATTTAGCCGTGGGGATTTCCGCCGATTTTATAAAGTCCGGCGCCCCAGCCAGAGGCGAACGGGTTGCCAAATACAACCGTTTACTAAAAATTGAAAATGAGTTAAAATAAATCATCTATTGACAAAAAAGAGAGATATTGATAAAATATAACTGGTGATCTTTAAAAACTGAAAATGAGAAGATAAACAGAAAATATTTGAAAGGAAAATTATTATGAAAAGGAAAGAAAGTTTTACGTTTATTGAACTGATAATTTTGATTGTAGTTCTGGTAGTTTTGATGGCGGTGATCAATTTATTGCGCCTGGTAAGAGTTACGAACGATCCTATATACAAAGAAACTGGCTGGACAACTGAAGAATTTATTGAATGGGCCAAGGAAGTTCAACCCGTCAGAGAGCACAAAAGATGGAAAATTTCCAAAGATGGGGAGCCAAACCTAATGGACCCAAATGAAAATTTTCTATGCGCAATTCTTAACGATGCAAACGATGTCCCATTCATTTACCCTGTTTATTTGTATGAGTGGGATTTCCAGCTCCCTTCTCCTTATAAAAAGCTCCCTTTACCGGTTAAGAAGGTTTTGGATTGTCTGAAAAAAGAGAGTGTTGGGAAAAACATCGGAGAGATGTTTCCCTTTGCCGCAAGACCAATAACAATCTGCGCCTTGCAAGATGATAAGATTGTCAGTTCCGAAGCTTTTGAAGTTCAGCTTGTAAGTTTAGCAGAAGATAAGCTTAATTTTACTGTTCAGACAGAACCTTTTATTTTTTCTGAAAATCCTGATGTTAGGGGCAAGATTGGTAACAGGATAATCCTTTATGCGCCCAAGGGAAATAAACCTAGTAAAATTGTTATAGGCAAACCCGAAAGGAGGTAATCATGAAAATTTGGGGAAAAAATATTTTAAGAAATTTGGTAGTTGCTCTGTTTTGTTGTTTTTTACTCTTTGTAAAGGGGTGCCACGACACGCAGTCAAATCAAGCAATCTTTGTGAATGACGCTACAGCGAGGTTATATTTTAATGAGGGACAAAATCCAAAGTTTCTTGACCGTTGGGCAGTAAGCAAGGACACAGAGGGCCGAGATATTTGTGGTCTTTTTTATGGAGTTGTTATTCAACTAATTGATGAAAACGGCGATGAATTTCATCAAGCTGGTATAAGGGTTGATACCCAAGTTGATGACCATTTTAGTATTGCCGGTTTCGGGGATATCTGGGAGAAAGAAGCATCAAATGGTAAGCCGTATGGTACAATCAAGGTTTTCCCCGAGGAAGGTTCCGGTGTCTCACACGGCGTTATTTATGCCAGAACAAATGGCAATGGAAGAGTAGGGGTATTTTGGGGACTTGGCGACCCTGAGGGTTCCTTTGATCCCGAGGCCCCTCTTGATTTTAGTTATAAATTGCCAGGTCCTGGTGGCTCAAGTTCCGATGTTTTCGACACTTTAGTCCAGCTGAAAATAACCATTCCCAGGCCCCATAGTCCTCTCAATCCAATCTATGTTTGGGGCGCTTTTAATCGAATGCAGTATCAAAACATGTGGCTGCCAGTTAATGGCGTCTATGGCAATTCTTTCTCAGGTCTTGGAAGATACACCCTTACTTTTGGAATTTCTGAAACAAATGGAATGAAACTACCTATCAAGACATCTTTAAAACTTCTTGATGAGTTTAAAACTAAAGCACCAAAAAGCAAGGCATCGGATTATCCTCTTACCAATATGGATACTACTTCTGGAGGACCTTCTCTTGATCGGGCTCAGTGGTATCAATTAAGATGGTCTCCTGATTATGGATGGTATTGGGATGACCCTTACAGGATGCATGCTTTATGGACCGTTGATGCTAATGACCCCAATGATATGAAAGATGCAATGACTACCTGTGAACCTTATGTTTTGTGGACCGAAGTGACATTGCCCGAACCCTTTGACGGTAATGAAGTTTACAGCACCGTAATACTCAGGTCGCTAGTTAACGGTTCCAATGTTGTTTCCAAAATACCGATGCATATGCATCTTGACAGCAAGTCGTCTGATAATATGACGCTCAAAATGTTTAGTGATTATGTGGTGGTCGTTGAATGTCCTGAAGACCAAGGTTATTACCTTGATAAGTGGCAGAATTCTTATGTTGCAATTTATGCCCCTCAAGGCAGTATCCTTGATGCAGATTTTCCGGAAAAATTCGGGGATTTCAATGCCGATGATAGGGTGGACAGTCAGGATCTAAGATTATTTAGTGAACACTGGCTTGGTTCTGCTGATATTCTTTATGAAGAGCCAAACAATTGGGATGGCAGAATTGATTTTAAAGAATTTTCCGCTTTTGCGGAAAACTGGCTAAAATAAATCAAACGATTCAAATCCTCTTGGGGTTTCCCTCGGAGGATTTTTTTTGTTATAATTATAAGTAAGGGAGAAAAAGTATTTAACATAATAAAATATATGGCAAAACTATTTTTATTAAGGCATTTGAAATCGCAGTGGAATGAAGAGGAAAACAGGTTTACCGGTTGGGTTGACGCGCCTTTGGCAGAAGGTCAAGAGGAAGAAGCGAAAATTCTTGCCCAAAAGATTTTCCAAAATAAAATTGACGTGATTTACTGTTCGCGGCTTTTCAGAAATATGGATACAATAGCTGAAGTTTTAGAGCATAATAAAAAATATCCGATTTTTATTCATCTTGACAAGGGTAAAATGAAAGAATGGGGGCATTTCAAGGACTTGAGCGAAAACGATTTGCCTGTTTATGTTTCAGAGAAATTAAACGAAAGATATTACGGGAAATTGCAAGGCTCATATAAAGAAGAGGCGATAAAAGCATACGGCGCAGAAAAAGTGCATTTTTGGCGGAGAAGTTATAACATAGCGCCGCCCGGCGGCGAAAGTTTGAAAGATGTTTACAAAAGAACGACTTTGTTTTTCAAAAAATACATAAAGAAAGACCTAAAAAAGGGGAAGAATGTTTTAATAATAGCCAGCCATAATTCTTTAAGGGCGCTTATAAAATATCTTGAAAAAATTTCAGATAGTGATATTATTAACGTTGAGGTTGATTACGGTCAGTTGATAAAATATGAATTTAATAAATCTTTAACTATTGTCAAAAAATAAATTTCTTGATAAACCCCGTTAGAAATCTATTTATCTTGGGTTTCCCTCTTGATTTATAATTTCTAACGGGGTAAATTAAAACATATGAACAAAAACACAACACTAATCGGAGTTATTGTCGCGGCTGTTTTGATAGCCGGAGCAGTTGTTTATACAAACTATACTAAGTGTTTAGAAAGTAAGCAGGTTTTAACTAATACCATCTCTTCCCAAGAGGCAGGAGAAAAATTAGTTGAGTTTGTTAACAAAAATCTTTTAAAGGGCCAGGCTACAGCTTCTTTAATAGAAAGCTTGGAAGATGGCGACTTTTATAAAATTAAATTTAAAGTTCAAGAACAGGAAGTGGAATGGCGGATTACTAAAGATGGAAGATTTGTTTTTCCTGATACAATTGACTTAGCAGAAGTAAAAGAGCCGGCAGAAGAAATTGAAAAAACAGAGGGTAATTTTTCTGTAAGTTCAGATGAGGTTTGTAAAGAAGGGGATAAACCGATTGTTTATTTTTTTGGTTCAACAGGGTGTCCGCACTGTGCGTGGGAGCATCCTATTATAGAGGAAGCGGCAGCTAAATTCGGAGATAAGATTAGCTTCCACAATAATATGGATTCAAAAGCAGATGAGGAAGTTTTTGGTAAATACAGCACCGGCGGGATTCCAACCTTGGTTTTGGGTTGTAAATATTACAGGGTCGGCTCTGGCGAAAGCTTGGGCGAGAAAGAGGAAGTCAAGGTCTTAACCGGTTTAATTTGTGAATTAACCGATAATCAACCCGGCGACGTATGCGAAAAGTAAGAATTTTTTCAACTCCGAGTTGCCCATATTGCCTAACCCTCAAAGAATATTTAAAAGAGCATGATATTAACTTTGAAGATCTTGATGTTTCTCAAGATAAAAATGCCTTAGATGAAATGGTTGAAAAATCAGGCCAGCTCGGAGTGCCGGTGGTGGATATTGATGGGGAAATCATAGTGGGATTTGATAAAGAAAAGATAAATCAATTGTTAAACATCAAAGAATAATAATTTTCAATTTCTAATTTTGAATTTCTAATAAATTTTTAATGATTTAATTTAAAATTATTGAATTCAAAATTAATTCAAAATTAAAAATTCAAAATTCGAAATTTTAATTCTATGTCAATAAAAATTGCAATAAATGGTTTTGGTAGAATAGGTCGTCCTGTTTTTCGGAGGATTTTAGATAATCACCCTGATTTGAAGGTAGTAGCTATTAATGATTTAACTGATAAAAAAACCTTAGCCCATCTTTTTAAATATGACTCTATTTACGGGAAGTACGAAAAAAAAATTAACTGCGAAGTGCTGGCAGAAAAGGATCCTGAAAAACTTCCCTGGAAAAAGCTTGATGTTGATATTGTTTTGGAATGCACCGGCCTTTTTACGAATTTAGAAGGTTCGAAAAAACATCTTAAAGCCGGTTCTAAAAAAGTGATAATTTCCGCGCCCGGAAAAGAAGCAGAAATTCCGGGTTTTGTTTTGGGCGTAAATGAAGAAAAATTTGACCCAAAAAAAGATGAAATTATGGATATGGGTTCTTGCACCACTAATTGTTTAGCTCCGATTGCCAAGGTTTTGAATGATAATTTTAAAATAAAGAAGGGCTTTATGACCACTGTTCATAGTTATACCAATGACCAGAAAATTTTGGATTTGCCTCACAAGGATTTAAGAAGAGCCAGGGCTGCCGGGTTGAACATTATTCCAACGAGCACCGGAGCGGCCAAAGCAATTGGCAAGATTATTCCGGAATTAAACGGTAAACTGGATGGCATTGCCATTAGAGTGCCGACACCAACAGTTTCTATTTTGGACTTGATAGTGGAGGTTGAAAAACCAACTACCACAGAAAAAGTTAACGCTGCATTTGAAAAAGGAGCTAATCTCCTTAAAGGGATTTTGCGAGTAGAAAAAGAACCGTTAGTTTCCACTGACTATATTGGCGATACTTATTCAGCGGTCGTGGATGCTTCTCAGACAATGGTTAAAGACAATCTTATAAAAGTTCTCGCCTGGTATGACAACGAATATGGCTACGCTTGTCGTTTGGCAGAATTCGCCGAGTTTGTAGGAAAAAAGCTATAATAAATCATTATGGAAGAAAAACCATTAACATTTTCTAAATTAGTTGAATATACGGAGAAGTCATTGATTCCTCAATTAGAGGAAAAGCTTATTACTAAAGATGAATTCAATGAATTTAAAAATAAGATATACAAAGACATAGATTCCCTTATAGAAAAAGTGGACAGACTTATACAAGAAACAAAAAGAATTCTTTGCCATTTTGGTTAAGTCATTAAAAGAGCATAATATTTTGTCTCAAGAACAATTAGAAAAAATAGCAAAATTAAATATATTTTAAAAAATAAATTTAAATTTTATCGATGCAGAAAATGTGCGATCGCACATTTTTTGTTTAAGCGATTTTTTTTAGTTTTTCACAGAAAAACCTTTGTCAAATTTCTTCTACGGGGGTATAATAAAGTAATATCAAATATTATATTTATATGGAGAAAAACAAATTAACAAAAAAGGGGGATTCGTATTTTCCGACAAAAGAGTTTCAAAAAAGGGCTTGGGTGAATAATAAAAGGATTTATAAAGAAGCTTTAAAAAACCCAATTAAATTTTGGGAGGGTTTGGCCAAGGAACTTTTTTGGCAGAAAAAGTGGAAGAAAATTTTTATCCATCAGCCGCCTTATTTTAAATGGTTTGTTAATGGAAAAATAAATATCACCCAAAACGCTTTAGATAAGAATTTAAAGCAAAGGAGAAACAAAGTTGCTTTAATTTGGGAGCCAGAACCAATGGAAGAAAGGCAAAGAGTTTTTACTTATTATGACCTTTTTCGCGAGGTGAACAAGCTTGCCAATGCTTTTAAAAAAATCGGAGTTAAAAAAGGAGCTCGGGTTGGAATTTATCTGCCGATGATTCCGGAAGTTATAATCTCAATGCTTGCTTGCGTCCGGATTGGCGCTGTCCATGCCGTTGTTTTTTCCGCTTTCAGCCCGAAAGCTTTGCAGGTTCGTTTGCAGGACACTGAAGCCAAGATTTTAATAACTGCTGACGGATATTACAGAAGGGGAAAGCTTGTTAATCTAAAACAAAATGCAGATGAAGGCGTTAAAGAAACTAAAGTAGAGAAAGTAGTTGTTGTAAAAAGGGCGGGAAACGAAATAAATTTTCAGCCAGATAGAGATTATTGGTATCAGGATTTGATAAAAAACCAAAATGATTGGTGCCAAGCCGAATCAATGGATTCAGAGGATTTGCTATTTATACTTTACACCAGCGGTTCCACTGGCAAACCTAAGGGGTGCGTTCATACCTGCGGAGGATATACTGTTCAGGCAAAATTGACAGCCAAATGGATATTTGATTTAAAGGAAGACGATATTTTCTGGTCAATGGCTGATGTTGGTTGGGTTACCGGTCATACTTACAGCTGTTACGGCCCTTTGCTTTGCGGCGCCACTTACATTATTTTTGAAGGCGCGCCTGATTGGCCAGCTCCAGACAGATGGTGCCAAATTATTGAGAAATATGGAGTTACCACTTTTTATACAGCTCCAACAGCTATCAGGATGTTTGAGAAATATGGTTCTGAGTTTCCGAGGAAATATAAATTAAACACTTTACAGGTGTTGGGTTCGGTAGGAGAACCAATTGATGAAGCTGCTTGGCAGTGGTATTTTAAAGAAGTTGGCAAGGGAAAATGTCCTTTGGTTGATACTTGGTGGCAAACAGAAACCGGCGGAATTTTAATTACTTCCTTACCCGGGATAGGGCCTTTTAAACCCTCTTTTACCGGTCTTCCTTTTCCGGGAACAAAATTTGATATCTTTGACGATAAGGGAAAATCCTGTTCATCCAATAAACCCGGTAATTTGGTTATGCTTCCTCCTTTTGCCCCTGGATTATTAAGAGGAATCTATAAAAATCCGGAAAAATATCTAGAGACCTATTGGAATCAGTATGGGAAGAAAGTATATTTTACCAGCGACGGAGCTTATAAAGATAAAAACGGATTAATTAGAATAGTGGGCAGGGTTGACGATGCGATAAAAGTGGCGGGTCACAGAATAACCACCGGAGAACTGGAAAGCGCTGTAGCTTTGCATCCTGACGTTACTGAATGTGCCGTTGTCGGCGCAGCCGATGAAATAAAAGGAGAGGTGCCAATGGTTTTTGCGGTTTCTAAAACAAAAAAACCGGAAGAGCAAATAAAAACAGAGATTATTTCACAGATAAGAAAAGAAATTGGTCCAATTGCGCAGCCGAAAGAGGTTTATCTTGTTAAGGATTTGCCGAAAACCCGCTCCGGAAAAATTATGAGGAGGATTTTAAGAAGGTTGTTTACCGGAGAAGAATTAGGCGATTTAAGCACCTTGGCAAATCCCGAGAGCATGGAGGAAATAAAATGCAAATTGAAATAAACAAAATTGAAGATAAGGATTTAGAGCAAGCCCAAGGGTTTTGCTTATTTATATTTGAAGAACTTGGCTGGGATAAAAATTTTACTTATGGGTTAGATAATCTTAAAGAGTTTTTTGGCGGGCAAAGAGAAATATTTTTTCTTGCAAAGGAAAAAGAAAAAATTATTGCTTGTGCTGGTTTAAAAGAGTTATCAGAGACAGAAGGTTTAATAAAAAGATTTTATGTTGCTAAAGAATTTAGGGGTAAGGGATTGGCGGGTTTGATGCTTCGAAAGATTAAACAATTTGCCAAAGAGAAAAATTATAAAACAATTGTTTTGGATATTTTTAAAGATAATATTAGAGCTAAAAAATTCTTCAAGAAACACAGGTTCGTAGTTTTTAATCCTTATCCTCACGAGAACTGGTTAGAATCCCAGCATCCCAAAATTTTCGCATTCAGAAAATTAGAGTTATAAT
>PEYC01000035.1 GCA_002774555.1 Candidatus Nealsonbacteria bacterium CG08_land_8_20_14_0_20_36_22 | reverse complement strand
TATGGCCAGAGCACGAATTAATAGGTATGCCGGCTCCAATTGCGGCTAAAATCGGCTCCTTGGCAACATAAACGCCTTTGGCGCCAGCTGCCATGCCAGCTTCAATCACAGCCCTCTTTTCAGTTGAGGTGATACCTGCTGGCACCCCAATTAAAAGTTCTGGTTTTAAAAACCAGAAGGTCTTAACGGCCTTTCTAATAAAATATCTCAGCATTGCTTCGGTGATCCGATAATCGGCAATCACCCCCTCTCTTAAGGGCCGGTAAATCCTAATTGTATCAGGGGTCCGACCGGTCATTTCTTTTGCTTCTTGGCCAACAGCTAAAATCCTGTTTTCATTTAAAGCAATTGCTACCACCGATGGCTCTTGCAAAACCACCCCTTTTTGAGGAGTAAAGACAACCGAATTGCAAGTTCCCAAGTCAATACCGATTTTTTTAATGAAAATCATTTTAGTTTTTAACTCTTTTTATGTCTGCTCCCAACCTCTGCAGACGTTCTTCTATTTTTTCGTATCCTCTGTCAATCTGATAAATATTTTTAATAACTGTTTTGCCCTTCGCTATTAATCCCGCAATAATTAGGGCTGCCCCTGCCCTCAGGTCTGGGCTGGGAATTTCAATTCCTTGGAGCTGGGTAGGGCCGTAAACAATTGCCCGGTGAGGGTCGCAAAAAATAATATCTGCCCCCATTTTATTTAATTCTTCAAGATATTTCAAACGTCCTTCAAACAAAGGGTCGTGAATCAAGGTTGCTCCTTCTGTCTGAGTGGCTAAAACTCCTAATTCTGGCTGTAAATCAGAATGAATCCCGGGATAAGGCAAGCTCTGAATTTTGTCTATCTTAAGATTCTTTGAGGGCAAGACCTTAATTGTCTGCTGGTCTAAAATTCTAAATTTAGCGCCAAAATCCTTCAATTTTTTTAGAAAAAGAGTAAGAAATGACAACTCAGCCTTTTTAATTAAAACTTCTCCTTGGGTTGCTAAACTAGCCACAATAAAAGTGCCTGTTTCAATGGGGTCTGAAATTATAGTATGCTGAAAACCCTTAGGATTATCTGTCCCCATAATCTCCAAACTATGAACTCCTGAACCTTTAATTTTAACCCCCATCTTTCCAAGAACTCTAATTAACTCCTGGACTTGATAGTCCTGGTCTGCAATCCTTAAAATCGTTTTCTCAGAACTTAAAGCAGAAAACAAAAGAACATTTTCTGTGGCAGTTACGCTGAATTCGTCAAGAATTACTTCGCCAGGCCCTTTTTTTCTTTTTCCTTGTCTAAAATAATAAAAATTATCCTTTATTAATAACTTAAATCCCAGTTGGGAGAAAGCATCCAGATGAGTATCAATAGGTCTGGCTCCAATTAGGCAGCCGCCGGGTGGCGGAATTTTTAATTTGCCAAATCGTGCCAGCAAGGGACCTAAAAGCAAAATTGAACCCCGAAAACAGCCAACCAAATCAAAGGGAATTTGCCACGGTTTAATTTTTGAACAATTTATTTTAATTTTTCTCTTCCCTTCCCAACAAACTTCAGCTCCCATTTTTTCTAAAATCTTAAGCATTTTAAAAACATCTTCAATCAGGGGTAAATTATCAATAATACAAGGTTCTTTAGTTAAAAGAGTGGACGCTAAAATTGGAAAAGCAGCATTTTTTGCCCCCCTTATCTCAACCTCTCCCTTAAGGGGCCTGCCGCCATATATAATAAATTTCTCTGCCATATTTTTATCTTAATCCAAAACCCAAAACTTGGCAAGTTTAATAAATTAAAGTAAAATTAAATATATGACCTACAAGAGACGGACTGTTTTATTTTTAATTTTGTTAGTCCTGTTTTTGATTGCGACTCCCTTGACTGTTTTGTATTGCTTGGGCTGGCGGTTTGATTGGAACACAAAAAGCATAATCCAGCCCGGCGTTTTTTATTTTAAGGTTTGGCCAAAGAACGCCGAAGTCTACCTTGACGATAAATTTAAAAAGAAAACTGACCTTTTTTTCTCTTCGGTTCTTCTGGAAAATTTAAAACCGAAAAAATATAATGTTGAAATTAAAAAAGATGGCTTTTATGGTTGGCAGAAAAACTTGGAAATTAATAAAAGAGAAGTAACAGAGTCAAAAAACATTGTTTTAGTTCCCAAAGATCCAAAATTTAATTTGCTCAATAAAAACGTAGAAGCTCTTTTCTTTTCCACGAACGATAAAAAAATAATTCTTAAAGAAAAAACAGAAGAAGGTTGGGCTTTAAAGCTTTTTGAAATAGATAAAAATGTCAAAAGCCATCTCATTTCAAAGAAAGATATTTCTCAAGAAGAAGTTGAGTTATTTGGCTTAAAATTTTCCCCGGATTCAAAAAAAATCTTACTGGAAATAGGTCTTAAAGAAAGGATTAATTATTATCTTTTAGAAATAGACAAAATTCCTCCGGTTTTAACTTCTCTTGGCTCTCTGGAAAAACCCGAAGAGTTCTTTTTGCCTTCTCCTTTGAAAAAAGAGGTGGTTGCTTTAACTATTTCTGGTGATGATGTTTACTATCTTGATGACTCCGGCTTTCTTTTTAAAAATGAAGCGAGATTAAATCTAATTCCTTATGAAATAAAAAAAGAAACAAAATATGAAATTACAGCTTCGGGCTCTAATATTCTTTTGCAAGAAGAAGATATTTTATATGTCTTTGACGAAAATACAAAATCATTCCAAAAACTTTTCCAACCAATTAAAAGTTTTAAATTTTCCCCGGACTCCCAAAGGCTTGTTTATGCCAACGGTCATGAAATTTGGGTTTTATTTTTAGAAAAAAAATACGACCAGCCACAAAAAGAAAAAGGCGAAAAATTATTTATAACTCGTTTTTCAGAAGAAGTCGGCGATATCTTTTGGTATACCAACCATTATCTAATTTTCAAGACCAATAATAAAATAAAAATCGCTGAGATTGACGACCGCGATAAAATAAACATTGTTGAACTGGCAGAATTTAAAAACCCAGAAATATTCTGGGCTAATAAAAAACTCTATGTTCTATCTGAAGCAAATCTCTATGTTTCAGAAGAATTAACGCCTTGAATTCTCGCTTTGAAGTTTTTCCAATCCATCTCGTCCGGCTCGCCCAAGTCGCAAATTTCTCTAAATTGGCAGTAATTACACTGCCAGTTGTCCGGATAATCCGGCAGACGTGATGGTATAATATTAGAATCAATTCGGTTCTTAAGAACTGTCAATTGTTTTAAAATCGTCTCTGCCTGAATTTTATTGTAATTTACCAGAAACTCTTTTAATTCTAATTTATCCTTATCAACATAAAGCAGGATTCCTTTTGGTATTTTGAAATAATGCAAATATAACTGAAGCTGAGAGATGTTTTCCGGTTTTGGTTGGGTTAAGTTTTTGAAAATCATACTATTCATACTTTTAATATCTAAAACATAAAGTTGTTTGCCGTCGCTGATTATAGCATCTGCCCTGCCCCGTACTAACTGCTGGGGCGGGATCTCTATTTCGGAGCAAACCACATGAACATCTCTTATTGAAAGCAAGGGCTTCATTATAAGTTGGTGCATATGGTCTCCGTGGTCAAATAATCTCAAAATATTCGCTTCCATCTCTTTCCTGGGAGCATTTTTGAATTTAAAAAAAACAGTCCGAGGACACTTCCCTGCCTCTGAAACATAAAAGCTGGTCTGGGCTTTATCTTTCTGTCTATCCAAATAATATTTATCAATAAGTTCCTTAAGCATATTAGCGTTTTGACCACTGGGGGGCGCGGCGGGCGCGCTTGAGGCCAAATTTCTTTCTTTCTCGCATTCTGGAATCGCGGGTTAAATAACCCGCTTTTCTTAGCCGTTTTCTAAAATCCGGACTAAATTTCACTAAAGCCCTGGATATACCATGTCTCACAGCTTCTGCTTGAGCACAAATCCCCCCGCCCTTTACTTTAGCCGAAATCCTAAACTTATCAAAGGCCTTCATTTTTTCAAGAGAGGAATTAATAATCTGCTGAAGCTCTAAGGTTGGGAAATATTCTCGGCATGGCTTTTCGTTGACCAAAATTAATTTCTCTCCTTGAGTAAAAAGCCGTACCCTGGCAACTGCTGTCTTTCGTCTACCAACCGCCTCAAAATACTTAGCGGGTTTTGGTTTCTCAATCTTCTTTTTCGCTGTGATAGTTTTTTTAGTTGTTGGCTTCTTCATTAGTTTCTATTTTTAGACGTTTAATTTGTTTAGTCCTGAGTTTATTTTTCGGCAACATTCCAAAAACTGCTTTTCTTAAGGCCTGAGTCGGATTTTTTTCAAAAAGTTTTTTCAGGGAAATTCCTTTCAATCCTCCTAAATAGCCAGTATGATGATAATAAATCTTCTTGTCTAGTTTTTTACCGGTTAATTTTATTTTATTAAAATTTTTAACAACCACAAAACCACCCATATCTTTGTTAGGAACAAAATCGGGCTTGTTTTTACCACGTAAAAGAACAACTATCTGCGTAGCTAAGCGCCCTAAAACTTTATTTGTGGCATCGATTGTGTGAGTATTACGTTGCATAAAATTTCGAATTTTTAATTTCGAATTTCGAATAAATTTTTAATGACTGAATTTTGAAACGGTTTAAAAATTAAAAATTCATAATTGATTCAAAATTCAAAATTGGAAATTCAAAATTATTTAACAAGTTCTATAATCGCCATCCTCGCCCCGTCTGAGTGCCTGGGACCCAACTTAATAATCCTGGTATATCCTCCTTTTCTCTCTTTATATCTTGGGCCAATTTCAGCAATTAATTTTTTTACTAAATCCTTGGAAAAATATTTTGCTAAAATTCTCAAAGAATTCAAGTCATCTTTTTTAGCCCGGGTTATTATTTTTTCTGCAAAGGGGCGAAGTTCTTTTGCTTTTGCCTCTGTAGTTTTTATTTTCTCTCGTAGAAAAAGCGCTCTCGCTAAAATTCTTAAAAGAGCTTTTCTTTGATTTCTTTTTCTTGATAATTTCCTGCCTTTTTTAAGTTTGCGCATATTACTTTTTTGTTTTTTTCTTTTTTCCTTGCTTTTCTTTCTTTTTGGCTTTTTTTTCAGTTTTTACTTTTTTAAAATCAGTGATTTTTTCTTCTTTTTTGGGCTTTTGAATAAAAATACTAGTAAACAAAGAGAAGTGTTCTATTAAAATTTCGGATGCTCGGGAAAAAGCTTGCTCTGGGGTAATCGTTCCGTCAGTCGTAATGTCCAAATACAATCTATTAAAATCTGTTCTCTCCCCAACTCGCATATTCTCTACTTTATAGCTCACTCTCTCAACCGGACTAAAAATAGCATCAAGCGGAATTAGTCCTATCTCCAACTTCCCCTGCCTTTTTCTCCGCTCCACTGATTCATAACCTATGCCTTTTTCAATCTGAATTTCCATATCCAACTCTGTTTTTTTACTGGTTATGGTAGCAATATGAACAGACTTATTCACTAACTCCACTTGGCTGGGGAATTTA
>PEYC01000051.1 GCA_002774555.1 Candidatus Nealsonbacteria bacterium CG08_land_8_20_14_0_20_36_22 | reverse complement strand
GAAGTAATCAGTGGGATATTTTGGGAGCTTTTTGTGGGGAAGACGGTCTTCGAGAAAGAGAATATTGTATTGAAAATATCTAAAAAAGAAGCAGGAATCTCTTTAAATAACCACTAAACAAGTTCTAACCCCAAATAGTAGTCCCGCTTTCAGCGGGACACCACGGGGGCAGGTATTCGCCCCCCCCAGCCTGCGGAGCTTAGTTTTCCACAGGGGATACTTGACAACTCAATATGATGTACATTATAATGTACATATAATAAACTGAGTAAAAATTCATTATGGACACAAAAACTACTTTGCCCATTTCTGAGGCAAGGAAAAAAATATTTAAAATAGCCAAAATGGTACAGAAACCATCTATCCGCTATACCTTAACCGAAAAAGGCAGGCCCAAGGTTGTGCTTATGTCTGCTGATGAGTTTGAGTCGTGGCAAGAAACTTTGGAAGCGATACGTGATTTCCCAAATTTAGAAAAAGATATAAAAAAAGCTGAAAAAGAACATAGAAAGGGTGATTACTTATTTCTTGAGGACGTGTTAGCTAAGGAAGGTTTTATTTTGGCTAATAAAAAATAATTATGTATCAGGTAGTTCTATCAAGAAGCGCAGAGAAAGATCTTGAGAAAATAAACAACAAATTTAAGCCGCATGTTTTCGCGGCTTTATTTGATTTAAGAAAAAACCCATATTTAGGGAAAAAACTTAAGGGAAAATTTCAAGATTATTATTCTTTACGAGTCGGGATTTATCGTATTATTTATAAGATTTATAAAAGAGAATTAAACATTCTTGTAATTCGTATTGGTTATCGTCAAGGAGTATATAAATAATAGGAATAAAAAAATCGCCAAAAAGTTTTATCCCCCCCGTGTTGATGTTAAACATCAACAACCATAAATTTGCCAGATTTTGGTTGCAGGGGTAGAATAGAAGAAGATAAATAATTAACTTAAACTTATGAAAAAAATACTTTTTTCTTTAGTCGTATTATCCTTTTTAATCGGAGGATACATTGTTTTAGCTCAAGATAATGATTTACCATCTCCAGGGATAACTCCAGATAGCTCTTTTTATTTCCTTAAAACCTGGAAAGAAACAATCCAGAACTTCTTTACCTTTGGCGCTGAAAACAAAGCTAAACAATTCTTACATTTAGCTGATGTCAGGTTAGCTGAATATCAAAGAATGATTGATAAAGGAAAAACCGAGATTGCCAAAAAAACCTTAGAAAAATATGAAAAGCAGTTAAATCACGCTCTTCAAAAAATAGAAGAATTAAAGAATAAAGGCAAAGATATTAGAGATGTATCCCAGAAATTAGAGAATACCGTAGGGAAACACATTGAGGTTTTAGAAAAAAACCTTGAAAAAGCTCCGGAGGCTGCTAAAAAAGGGCTTGAAAACGCTATTGAAAATTCCAGTAAAGTAATTGAAAAAGTAGGCGGGAGAATCAGGAAGGAAAAATTATGCATTGATTCCGGAGGGACAGCATCAACCTCATTATGCTGTAAAGAAGTTAGCGATTTTCCAAACCTTTGCTTAATAGGCGCCTGCGGTTGTTCGCCAGAAAACAGCCATGAAATAAAAACCTGTGATTGCGGAGAAGAAAAATGTTTTAATGGAAAAGAATGTGTAGTTAAAGAAGCAGCCGAAGAAGCAGCCAAAGAAGAAACTGGTGGTTGGAAGACTTATAGAAATGAAAAGGCAGGATTTCAAATAAAATATCCTACCAATTCAACGATATCTGATGTAGATGTTAACGGGGGTAGAAATGTCATGATTAACATCCCCATTGTTAACAAACAAGTCAATCTAACCGGAAAAGTATTAAACATAAAAATAGTTACAACGCAGTGGAACAATGGCGTTGAAGAGCCGGCGAGTTGCAATGCAGTCGCATTTTTTAACTCCCCTACTACAAGTGTTGTTATAAACGGTATTACCTTTAAGAAAGGAGATGTTAGCGGTGCATTTGGGGGCATGCAAGGATCTTCTCGTGCAATAGAGTATTGTGCGATGAATAATAGCAAAACATTTATAATAACATCTCAATTATCCTCAGTGAGAAATAGTAGCTTACCGAATTATAACGAAAATGAAGAATCTAAAGTTTTTGACCAAATGCTTTCTACTTTTAGATTTATTGGAACAGAACCACATATAAAAATGCGTTGACTCCTAATGGAGGAGAAATATTAACAATAGGGTCGCCATATACAATTACTTGGCAGACAAAAGGGCCGTCGCCAAGTAGTGATGCTTATGTGAATATATTCCTTGAGAAAGAAGGAGTAGTAGAGTTTGGTCGACTTAATGAATTTGGGGTTCCTGCGTCTCAGGGCTCATTTACTTGGGGCGTATCTCAGTATTTTGTGGATACTCAAGAGGGTGCTCGGACATATCATCAAGTAGAAACCGGAGATAAATATAGGATTAGATTAATATATATCTTCAATACAGAATCGCAACCAGTTGAAAGCGTTGAGGATTTTAGTGACGATTATTTTAGTATTATTACTGATTAAACAATCCTGCTAAATAGGTTCTAACCCCAAATAGTAGTCCGCCCAGGGCGGACGCTACAGGGTAGGCATCGTTCACCCCGCGGAGCTTGGTTTTCCACTTGACAAGATATTTAAAAAAGTTAATATACAATTACTATGAACACTACCCCTGCTTCGGCAAGGGTAGTTTTTTATTTTGAATTATTGTACAATTGTTTTATATGGATGTTTTTAAAAATAAAAAAGAAAGAGTTGCTGTTTATATAGACGGAAGTAATTTCTATAATTATTTAAAAGATGAAGAAATAAATTTTCCGAAAGGAACTAAATTTGATTTCAAGTCCTTTGTTGATTTCTTGGTTGGAAACGAAAGAGAGTGCGTTTCAAGAAGATATTATACGGGTGTTTTTAGAAATATTGACGGAAGCGAAAAAACTAATAAATTGGTGAAGGGACAACAAAAATTTTTCACCAATATCCAAAAAGACGGTTTTGTAATAAAACGAGGTAGAATTATGCCTTTTGGAAGTGCGTACAAAGAAAAGGGGACCGATGTAAAAATTTCTGTAGATTTAATTGTGGGTGCAGTTGATAATTTATATGACACAGCAATTTTAGTAAGCTCTGATACAGATTTAATTCCTGCTATTCGTTATATTAAATATAGAAAGAAAAAACTTGAGTATGTTGGTTTTGCTCATGCTTCATCGTTAGGAATCCAGAAATATGCCGATTTTTCTATACTTTTATTGCCTAGAGACATAGAAAGATTTAAAGAAAAAACATTACTATAACCTTATTAAACAGATTCTAACACCACTGCCTGCCGCGGCGGGCAGGGAAGTATTGACACAGGATTTTGCCTTTGCTAAACTAAAACCGACAAATTAAGTCGGTTTTTAAAGCATGCGAATAGCCCACTACGAATGGGCACATGCGAATAAATATGAGAGTATCTAAAAAAGCGCAATATGGTTTGAGGGCAATGGTTTATTTAGCAAAACACTCCTCTAAAAACAAGGTTTGTCCCCTAAAAAAGGTCTCTGAAAAAGAGAATATTCCTTTTGATTACTTAGAAAAAATACTTTCAGAATTGGAAGCAGCGGGTTTAGTTGAAGCTAAAAAAGGCGTTCAAGGAGGATATTTTTTGGCAAAAAATCCTGAAAAAATTACAACAGGGGAGATTGTTAGAGTTTTGGAAAGTACAGTGCCGGTTAGCTGTGTAGGGTGCCAGATGGCGAGAATATGCTCATCTAAAAGTGTTTGGGAAAAAGTTCAGGATTCTGTTGATTCTACTTTAGATTCTATGACCTTAGCCGATTTAATTAAATCAAAAAATGTCAAAAAAAAGTAAAAAAATTTATTTTGATTACGCCGCCACCACACCGGTTGATCCTCGGGTAATCAAAGCGATGCTTCCGTATTTTGGAGAGAAATTTGGAAATACAATGTCTATTCATAGTTTTGGCCAGGACGCTAAAATAGCTTTGGAAAAAAGCAGAGAAGTGGCGGCAGATTTAATAGGAGCCAAGCCAAATGAAATAATTTTCACCGGCTCTGCCACAGAGAGCAACAACTTAGCGCTGAAAGGAGTTAAGGGCAAGCATATTATTATTTCTCAAATTGAACATCCTTGTATTATGGAGACAGCAAATTGGCTGGAAAAACAAGGAGTTGAGGTAACCAGATTACCAGTTAATAAATACGGTCAGGTTAATCCCCTTGATATTCAGAAAGCTATCAGGAAAGACACGATTTTAGTTTCTATAATCCACGCTTCAAACGAGATTGGTACAATCCAACTAATTGAGAAAATTGGAAGAATTTGCAGACAAAGGGGAGTTTATTTCCACACCGATGCTGCCCAAAGTTTTGGCAAAATTCCTATTGATGTCAACAAAATGAACATTGATTTATTGACAGCCAGCTCTCATAAAATTTACGGACCAAAAGGCGCTGCTTGTTTGTTCGTTAGAGAGGGAGTAAAAATTGAGCCGCTTTTGCATGGCGGTGGCCAAGAAATGGGATTACGTTCTTCAACAGTTAATCTGCCGGCGATTGTTGGTTTTGCCAAGGCCTGCGAAATTGCCAAAAAAGAGATGAAAAAAGAAAGCCAAAGATTAACCAAACTAAGAGATAAATTGATTAAAAGTGTTCTAAAAATTAAAAACTCTCATCTGGCAGGTTATCCGGAAAAAAGACTGCCAAATATTGCTAATTTTTGGTTTTCTTTTATTGAAGGAGAGTCAATAGTTTTACAACTTGACCTTTTAAGAATTGCCGTTTCAACTGGCTCTGCTTGTTCATCGCTAAAATTAGAGCCAAGCTATGTGCTTTTGGCAATTGGCTTAAAGCCCCAAGAAGCCCACGGTTCTTTGAGGATTTCTTTAGGCAGATGGACAAAGGAAAAAGATATTGATTATTTTCTAAAAGTTTTGCCAAAAATTGTAAAAAAATTAAGAGAAATATCGCCATATGGTAAATAATATCTACTCAAAAAAAGTTATTTCTCATTTTAGAAACCCCCATAATTACGGAAAGATGAAGAATCCTTCTGCTGTTGGTAAGGTGGGCAATATTTTATGCGGAGATGTAATGTATTTATATATTAAAGTTGGAGAAAATGATATTATTAAAGATATAAAATTTGAAACTTTTGGATGCGTGGCGGCAATTAGCACCAGTAGTGTTGTTACTGATTTGGCAAAAGGAAAAACATTGGGAGAGGCATTAAAGATTGATAGTAAAGAAATTGTTAAGTCGTTAGGCGGCTTACCTTCTATCAAATATCACTGTTCATTGCTTGGTGCAGACGCTTTATCTGAAGCAATTTACGATTATTTGTCGAAAAATAAGAGATTGATTCCAAAAGAGCTTCAAAAAAGGCATGAGAGAATAGAAAAAGAAAAGGTCGACCTTAAGATAAATAATTAAATTTAATATGCTTAATTTAAAAAATAAAACTGCCATTATCACCGGAGCTCGTCAAGGAATGGGCAGAACTCATGCTTTAACCCTGGCTAAAGCCGGAGCAAAAGTGGTGGTTTCTGATATTTCCTTAGAAAATTGTGAAAAAGTAGTAAAAGAAATTAAAAAAGAAGGCGGCGAAGCTATGGCAATAAAATGCGATGTTTCCAAAGAACAGGAAGTAGATGAGATGATGAAAAAGACAATAAAGAAGTGGGGAAAGATAGATATTTTAGTAAATAATGCCGGGATTTGTCAGTTTAAACCATTTTTAGAATTAACCGAAGAAGAATGGGACAGAACGATTAATATAAATCTGAAAGGGTATTTTCTTTGTGCTCAGGCAGCGGCGAAAGCAATGGCAAAACAAAAATCTGGGGCAATTATAAACATTGCTTCAGTGGCGATGGGACAGCAGGGGATTGGTTTTTCAAATATTGCTCATTATTGTGCTTCAAAAGGAGGAATTGTTGGAATGACCGAAGCTATGGCCGTAGAATTGGCAACATATAATATAAGAGTAAATGCCATTGCGCCGGGAATGATTGATACGCCGATGATTGACCCGATAAAAAAAGACCCCCAACAAGAAAAAGCAATTTTAGCTCGGGTTCCGATGCAGAGAATGGGTCAAGCCCAAGAAGTTTCTAATTTAGTTTTATTTTTAGCATCTGACGAGTCATCTTATATGACCGGTTCTACCGTAGTCATTGACGGAGGTTGGTTAGCCGGCTAAATGAGAAAAAAAATAAAGAAACAACTAAAAGTTATTATAGCAATGTCCGGTGGAATAGATTCTTCAGTGGCGGCGGCTTTATTAAAGAAGGGGCTGGCCCCGTACCAGAGCAAAGCTCGGTACGGGGTAAATTTTGATGTTGTCGGAATTTTTATGAAGTTTTGGGCGCCGCAAGGCGGCGCCACACAGATTAACACAGATAAGAACGCAGATTTACACGGATACGAAAATAGATGTTGCACGCCGGAAAGCGAAAAAAGGGCTCGTTTGGTGGCAGAAAAACTTAATATCCCGTTTTATGTTTTAAATTTTGAGAAAGAATTCAAGAAAAAAGTGGTTGATTATTTTTTAAAAGAATACAGGGCCGGCAGAACTCCGAATCCCTGTGTTGTCTGCAATAAAGAAATAAAATTCGGCTTATTATTGGAGAAAGTATTAAAATTAGGAGCGGATTTTGTCGCAACCGGTCATTATGCCCGCCTTCGGCGGGCAGGCGCAGGCTATAAGCTGTTGAAAGCAAGAGACAAAAATAAAGACCAATCGTATTTTCTGTGGCGGTTAAACCAAAAGATTCTGAAAAAAACTTTATTTCCAGTCGGCGGCTACACCAAAACCGAGGTCAGGAGATTAGCTAAGGAATTCAAGCTGCCGGTCTTAAACATCCCCGAATCTCAAGAGGTTTGTTTTATTCCGACTACAATCAGTGATTTTTTGAGAGAACGTCTTAAATCAAAACCCGGAAAGATTATTAATGTAAAAGGCAGTGTTATTGGAGAACATCAAGGTTTATGGTTTTACACTATTGGGCAAAGGAAAGGAATAAAAGTTGCTAGCGGCAAACCATATTATGTTTTAAGTAAGGACGTAAAAAAGAATCTCCTTATTGTGAGCCAGAACAAAAAAGATTTGTATAAAAAAGAACTAATTGCCAAAAACGTCAATTGGGTTTCAAACGAAAAACCAAAATTTCCCTTGAAAGTTATGGCGAAAATAAGATACAGGCACAATTTAGCTTCGGCCATTCTTTTAAGAACCAAAGACGGCAGAATTAAAGTGGTTTTTCCAAAGCCGCAAAAAGCAATCACGCCGGGCCAGTCAGTTGTATTTTATAAAGGGGAAGAGCTTTTGGGCGGTGGCACTATTGACAAGGTTATTGGCTTCGGTTAATATCTGTATTGTACCCCCCCTAGGGGGGTATGAGAAAATCAAAACTATGGCTAAATTCACAAAAAAACAAGTCATAAACAGAATGAGCTATATTTCCGGCCATTTGGCAGGAGCAAAAAAAATGCTTAAGGAAAACAAATATTGCATAGACATAATTAAACAGAACGAAGCGATAATCGCCGCGATTAAAAAATTAAACCAGATTATTTTAGAAAACCATCTTAATGCCTGCGTTACCAAAGCGATTAAGGGAAAGAGCGGGAAAGAGAGGAAGAAGAAAATTAAAGAGCTTTTGGAGATTTTCAAAAACTCTGATAAAAAATAAAATGCATTACTATAGTAAAAAGAATGAAAAATTACCAGAACTGGGAAAAATAAGTCCTGAATTTTTTAATGAAGTAATATACTCAAGATTAGGAGCCGATAATAATTCTATAATTGTTAAACCTCAACATGGCGTTGATTTCGGTGTGGTTGATTTAGGAGAAAAAGTATTAGTGGCATCTACAGACCCTTTTTTTATTGCTCCAGCGCTTGGCTGGGAAAAGGCCTCATGGTTTGCTATCCACATTCTTGCTAGTGATGTAGCAGTTAGCGGGATAAAACCAAGTTATCTAACAATCGATTTGAACCTGCCTCCTGAAATGAGTGAAGATATATTAAAAATCATATGGACAACTGTTGACGGAGAATGTAAAAAATTAGGTATAAGTGTTTTGACAGGGCATACAGCAAGATATGTGGGATGTAATTATCCAATGGTTGGAGGAGCAACCGTGTTTGGGATAGATAAGAAAAAAAAGTTAATAATCCCTAAAGCAAAAATAGGAGATAAAATTATAATAACTAAAGGACCGGCCGTTGAAGCCTCTGCTTTAATGGCTATGCAATTTCCTGAATTTCTTGAACAAGCATATGGAAAAGAGTTTGTGAGAAAAGCACAGGATATTTTTTATCAAACGTCAGTTGTTAAAGATGCATCAATAGCAGCTGAAGTTGGAGGGATTACAGCAATGCACGATGCAACAGAGTGCGGTGTTTTTGGTGGGTTATATGAGGTTGCTCAAGTAAGTAATGTGGGTATGCGTATATTATTAAAAGACATTATCACCCAAGATGTAATTAAAAAAACTTGTGAATGTTTTGATATTAATCCTTATGCGGCAATTAGCGAAGGAACTTTAATAGCTAGTGTAAATCAAGAAAAAGCAGAAACGGCGATAAAAGCATTTGAAAAAGAAAATATTCCAGCAAGTATAATCGGAGAAATTTTACCTAAAGATAAGGGCATTATTATTGTTGAGGAAAATAAGGAATATAAATTAGAGCATCCGAGGATAGATCCTTTTTGGATTAGGTTTGAAGAATATCTAAAAAAACAAAAAGAAAAAAATGAGACCAAAACTAAATGAAATTGACTTATATTTCATAACAGACAGTAGATTAACAAAAAAAACAGTCCTTGAGAATGTTAAATCAGCAATAAAAGCAGGAGTTAAAATAGTTCAGTACAGAGAAAAAGAAAAATCAACGGGAGAGATGGTTGAAGAAGCAATCCAAGCAGAAAAATTAGGCGCGGATTATATCGGTGTAAGCCCGATATTTGAAA
>PEYC01000053.1 GCA_002774555.1 Candidatus Nealsonbacteria bacterium CG08_land_8_20_14_0_20_36_22 | reverse complement strand
TAATCAATTCATTTGAAAAGTCCTTTGGATGAGAAGAGGTAAACCTAATCCAAAACTTCCCTGGAATATTATTAATCTTTTTAAGCAATTGAGGGAAGTTTATCTCAGTCTTTGACTCACAATTTAGGCGATCGCTTGTTTCAGGAGTCGCTTTAAGAGAACTTTTATAACTGTTGACATTTTGGCCTAAAAGCCAAATCTCTTTGTATCCTTTTTTAACTAAATTTTTAGTTTCGCAAATAATTTCTTTTGCTGGCCTTGAGAATTCTTTACCTCTAATATAAGGTACAACGCAATAAGCGCAAAAATTATTACAGCCGGTCATTATTGGCACCAGAGCCGAAAAATCATTTAAATACTTCGGTTTTGCTTTTTTAATGAAATCTTTAATATTAACTACTTCATCAAATACTTTTCTGAATTTATTTTTATCTTTTTTTAAAACGCAGCCGGTTAATATAGTTTTTAGTTTATAATTTATAGTTTTTAGTTCTTTAAGTTTTTTGTCTAAACCGAAAATTCTGTCAACTGCAGATTGTCTTACCGAGCACATGTTCACCACCACCAAACCAGCCTCTTTTATTTCAGAGGCTGGTTTATGCCCTTTTTTTTCTAGGGCAACGGCAATTCTTTCTGAGTCTGCATTGTTCATTTGACAACCGTAGGTAAGAATATAATACTTCATCAGTGTATTTCTTCTTTTTTTTCTTTTAGAAAATTTCTCCATTGCTCTAAGAATTCCACAAAGACCCAAAATGGCATATCAATTAAGGCGCTAAAGAAAGCAGCAATTGCATTATATTTTTTCCATTTATTTGATAACCATCTTCCTAATCCAGCCATTGGAAGAAGTAAAATATCAGACAAAAATCCCAAAAATCCTCCTGGTTTTTCTTCAATAGTAAGTTCTTTCCCTCTTTTTTTGATTGCCAGCCCGGCAAAAGTAATTAAAGCGACAAATATGATATTAATAATTACTGAGGTTGGAGGGAATTTAGCTAATTCAAAAATTCCAAAAATTATTCCTAAAGAAATACAAGCACCAAAAAGATAAATTAGGCCAATAATAAATCTTGTTATAACCCCTCTTTCTTTCAGAATTTTGATTTCGTAAGTATCAACTTTCCCATAAACAATTTTCATTGTTTCCATAATTACTAAGTTCAGATTATTTTTAGACGGCAATTTAATCGTAACCACAAAGAGAAACATTAAGAAGGTAGGCCCAAGAATATCTACTAATATTGTGATAGGCGTAAATCTGCCAGTGATTAATTTTGCCAAAGGGATTTCCAAAATTACAAGAGAAAGAGCGTTGGTAAGTAAAATAGAAAGAGTAGAATAAAAAGCAGCCCGAGAAAGCCGGGACTTTAAAGTGCTCAATCTTTTTCTATAGGCCTTTTTTATTAAAGTTTCCAATTCTTCCGGTTCTGAGATTTTTTTTGAAATTTCTGTGGGATTTTCTTCGGTTAGAACATCTCCTAAAAGTAAATAAGGGGTGTCATATTTTTCGCAGATAGTATAAAATTTTTTCCCTAATAGATGAGATAAATCTTTTTTAATGTCGTCCCATATTATATAAATATTTTTAGTTATTTCTAAAAGCCATTCTCTCGGAGGGTTGTTCTTCCATTGAGGAAATTTATATTTTAAAAGATTGTAGCCTATAATTGGCCTGTCTAATTTAAATAAGGCCTGTTGGACAGCAATGTATATCTGAATATCTTTTTCTTCATCTTTTACTTTTTTGATAGCAATAGCCCCTTCATTTAAAACGATTCTTTCCTTCATTAGTTCAAACATATAATCTATTAACGCCCTTTCTTTTCTAAAAGGACAAAGCGTCTCTTCTATTTCACAAGCAGCAATTTCTAAAAGCCAGTTATAAAACTGCAACTTTCTTTTTCTTTTTTTCGCCGTGATGCTGTTTTTGAAAATAAAAATATATTTATTGATTACCTTTTGAACCTCGGCTATTTTTGCTTCTTCAATTTTATCATTTGGGAAATGGCCCCCCCGGATAAGTTCTAAAACCAATGGTTCAGCGATTTCTCCACTAAAATTAATTATTTCCCAATTTACAAAATGCCTTTTTAGTTTTCTGATAATTGCCGCCCTCCTCATTAAGTGTTCTTCTTTCCAGTCAATAATTCCTCTTATTTTTTCATAAAAAGCCGCTACTTTTGAAGCAACTTCATCAACATGAATAGTAATTCTTCCTTCTTTTGGCTGAAGGGATTGATGCCATTGTTGATATCGGTTTATTAATTTTTTGGTAGCTTGAGATAATTGCGGCATATTTACTTTTTCTCCTCTATTTCTTTTTTAATTTTATCAATAAATCTTTCCAATTTCATCATCCCTATATCTCCTTTTCCTCTTTCTCTAACCCTAACAGATTTCTTTGCCATTTCTTTATCACCGACAACTAAAATATATGGAATTTTTTGGAGTTCTCCTTCCCTGATTTTTTTAGAAACAGTTTCGTTTTCGTCTTTTATTTCGCAGCGGAAACCGTTCTTGGCGAGTTGGGAGGAAGTTTGTTTCGCATACTTCTTATGACCTGAGCCGACTGGGATTATCCAAATTTGCTCAGGCGCTAACCAAAATGGAAAAGCCCCAATATAGTGTTCTATTAAAACCCCAAAAAATCTTTCTAAAGAGCCCAAGAGAGCTCTATGTATCATATAAGGTTTTTGCTTCTTTCCTTTTTTATCAATATATTTCATTTCAAACCTATCTGGTAAATTGAAATCAAACTGAATTGTCGTACATTGCCATTCTCGTCCTAAAGAATCTTTTATTTTAATGTCTATTTTTGGTCCATAAAACACTCCTCCTCCGGCGTCGATTTTGTATTTTAGTTTAAGCTTTCCTAGCACATATTTTAAGGTTTTGGTCGCTTTCTCCCACCCTTTTAAAGTTCCGGCATACTTTTCAGGCCGAGTGGAGAGATATATGTTATATTCTTTGAAACCAAAATCTTTCAACATATTCAATCCGTATCTTACAAGTTCTTCAACCTCTTTTGCCATTTGTTCCGAGGTACAAATAATATGGGCGTCGTCTTGGGTGAAACCTCTAACCCTGGTTAAACCATGCAAGACCCCTGATTTCTCATATCTATAAACCGTTCCCAATTCTGCAAATTTTATTGGTAAGTTTTTATAGCTTCTGATTTTAGAGTTATAAACTTTAACATGAAAAGGGCAGTTCATTGGTTTTAGCAAATATTGTTCTTCGTCAATTTTGATGGGGGAGTAGAGATTTTCTTTATAGAAATCCCAATGGCCGGATTTTTTCCATAAATTTAAATTTCCAATATGGGGGGTGTAAAGCCATTGATATCCTTGAGAACTAAGTTTTTGATAAAGCTCATCTTCTATTATTTTTCTTATTACAGCCCCTTTTGGAAGCCAGACAGGAAGACCCGCTCCTATTTCTTCATCTAATAAAAATAACTCTAATCTCTGCCCCAATTTTCTATGGTCTCTTTTTTCTGCTTCTATTTGGGTTTTCAAATATTTTTCTAATTCTTGTCTGGTTTCAAAAGCCACTCCATAAATTCTGGTTAGCATGGGATTTTTTTCATCTCCTTTCCAATAAGCGCCAGCTGTTTTTGTTAGTTTAAAAGTTTGAAGATTAATTTCTCCTGTGGATTTAATATGGGGTCCCCTACATAAATCAACAAATTCACCGTTCTGGTAGGTTGTTACTGTTTTGCCCGGTAGTTTTTTAATGAGTTCTAATTTATAAAGCTGGTCTTTGAATATTTTTTTTGCTTCTTTTTTACTAATTTCTTTTTTAACGAATTTCAAATCTTTTTTAATCAGTTCTTTCATCTTTTTTTCTATTTTTGGCAAGTCGGCCAAGGACAGTCCCTTCTTCGTCCCGCTTACCAGCGGGACTTCGGAGGGCAAAGCAAAATCGTAATAAAACCCATTCTCAATAGCCGGCCCAACGCCAAACTTCACTCCTGGATAGAGCTCTTTTACAGCTGCCGCCATTATATGAGCCAGCGAATGTCTAATATTATTTATGTTCATTTTATTAAGAAGTTTTGGTTATAATTTCCTCTACTTGGTCAGCTATTATTTTGGGAACATTGTCCCGGTGGTCAAGACGACCCGAAACAAAGACAATTTTATTTTCCTGAAAAGCAGTTGGATTTCTTTCAATAATAGCCGGGAAAACCACAACCTCGGTTTTACCTGTTAAGTCCTCCAATTTAACAAAAAGCATTGTTTTGCCGGTCCTGGTAATAATTTTTTTAATCCCAGAAATAATTCCTCCAACTCTAATTCTTCCCCTGTTATTATTTAAACCAAAGCCCTGATAATTTTTGATTTCTGCCAATGACAAAGTATTTTTCTTCAAAACATTTTTGTAATCTTCCAAAGGATGGGAGCTTACATAAAGCCCTAAAAGTTCCTTTTCCCAACTTAGTTTTTCAAAAGTGGTAGCAGGGACAGTTTGTTTCAAATAAATACTGTTATTAAAGTTTTCACCCTTCGCTTTATCAAACAGTCCTTTTTGGCCATTTGCTCTGTTTTTTTGGGTCTCTTTCGCCCATTCTAATAACCTTTCTAAATTATGCAGCAATTTATTTCTTTCTGCAAATTTATCAAAAGCCCCGGCTTTAATTAAACTTTCCAACGACTTTTTATTTAAGTCCTTTGAATTAACTCTTTGAATAAAATCTTCAATGGATTTAAAAGGACCATTATTTTTAATTTCATTAACAATTACATCTATAATGTTTTCACCGACATTTTTTATAGCCAAAAGCCCAAACCGAATTTTATTTTCACCTGGAACAACGGTAAAGTTTTTTAAACTTTGATTGATATTTGGCGCTAAGACCTCAATTCCCATTCTTTTGCATTCTTCAATTAAAATAGCTATTCTTTCAATATCAGCCTTTTCTGAGGTTAAAAGAGATGCCATAAACTCAACCGGGAAATGAGTTTTTAGATAGGCAGTTTGATAAGCAATTGTTGCATAAGCTGTTGAGTGAGATTTATTAAACCCATACTGGGCAAAGGGCAAAATCCATTGCCAGATTTTCTGGGCGATTTCTTTTTTAATTTCATTTTTTATCATTCCTTGGATAAATTTTTCTTCCTGTTCCAAAAGCAAACTTTTTATTTTCTTGCCAATCGCCTTTCTCAAGATATCAGCCTCAGCTAAACTAAAGCCCGCTAATTGCTGGGCTATCTGCATAAGTTGTTCCTGATAAATGCAAATTCCCTGAGTTTTTTCTAAAATTGGCTTTAATTTTGGATGCAAATATTCTATTTTTTGCTTTTTATGCTTTCTGGCAATGTAATCCGGAATAAACTGGATAGGTCCCGGTCTATAGAGAGCTGCCATTGCTACAATATCTTCAAATTCACTGGGTTTTAATTGTTTTAAATATCTAGTTATACCTTCTCCTTCTAATTGAAAGATACCTACTGTATTTCCTTTTTGTAAAAGCTTATAAGTTTCTTTATCATTTAAAGGAATATTTTCAATGTCAATTTTTTTGTTGTGAATTACATAAATTCTGGATAGCGTATCTTCAATAATTGTCAAGTTTTTCAAACCAAGAAAATCCATTTTTAACAACCCTAAGTCCTCAACCGAATGCATTTCATATTGGGTTACAATATTTTCATCATCTTGAGTGGGATGCTGAAGAGGGATTAGGTCAGTAAGCGGTTTGTTTGATATTACCACGCCGCAGGCGTGGGTTGAGGCGTGGCGGGCAACCCCCTCCAGTTTTTTTGCTAAATCAATTAAATTTTTTGCCTGTTCATCTATTTGATAAAGATTTTGAAATTCAACAACTCTTTTTAATGTCTGTTCCAAGTCAAATCCAAAAGGAATCATTTTGGCAATTTGGTCGCAGTAACCGTAAGGATAATTCAAAGCCCGACCGACATCTCTGATGACAGCCCTAGCTGCCATTGTTCCAAAAGTAATAATCTGGGCAACTTTATCCCTTCCATATTTTTGAG
>PEYC01000016.1 GCA_002774555.1 Candidatus Nealsonbacteria bacterium CG08_land_8_20_14_0_20_36_22 | reverse complement strand
CTCAATTGCTTAAAAAGATTAATAATATTCCAGGGAAGTTTTGGATTAGGTTTACCTCTTCTCATCCAAAGGACTTTTCAAATGAATTGATTAAAGTAATGGCTGAATGCGAAAAAGTTACTGAATACTTAAATCTACCTGTTCAGGCAGGTGATGATAAAATTTTAAAAAAAATGAATAGGCCTTATACTATTACCTATTATAAAAATCTGGTTAGAAAAATTAGAAAAAAAATCCCAAATATTACTCTATCCACTGATGTTATTATTGGCTTTCCCGGCGAAACAAAAAAGCAGTTTGAAAATACAATAAAACTTTTCAAAGAAATTAAATTTGATATGGCTTATATCGCCAAATACTCTCCGAGACCGGGAACTGCAGCGGCAAAACTAAAAGATAATGTTTCTTCAGAAGAAAAAAAGAGAAGAGAAAAGGTCTTAACTAAAATTTTAAAAAAAACTGCTTTGGGAAATAATAGAAAATATGTCGGTAAAATCGAAACGGTTCTGCCATCGGAACATAAAGACGGTTTTTTGATTGGCAAATCTTTTCATTACAAAACCGTAAAATTCAGAGGGAAGAAAAACCTAATCGGAAAATTCGTTAAAGTAAAAATTATTGACGCCCTACCCTGGGGTTTGAAAGGGCAAATAATATGAAAAAAATTATTGTCATTTTGGGGCCGACCGCGTCGGGAAAAACGGATTTATCAATAAAATTGGCTAAAAAATTTAATGGCGAAATAGTTTCGGCTGACTCAAGACAGGTTTATAAAAGAATGGATATCGGAACAGGGAAAATAACCAAAAAAGAGATGAAGGGAATCCCCCATTATCTCTTGGATGTTACTTCGCCTAAAAAAAGGTTTACTGTTTTGCAGTATCAAAAATTAGCTTTGATGGTAATAAATAAAATTTTAAAAAAGGGGAAAATTCCCTTTCTGGTTGGTGGAACCGGTTTTTATATCCAAGCAGTCGCTGACGGAATTGTTATCCCGAGAGTAAAACCAGATTGGAAATTGAGGAAAAAATTGGAGAAAAAAAACGCAAAAGAGCTTTTTTTGATGTTAAAAAAACTTGACCCGAACAGAGCAAAAAATATTGATAAAAATAATCCCAGAAGATTAATCAGGGCTCTGGAAATTGTCATAAAAACAAAAAAACCCGTTCCCCCACCTAAAAAAAACAAGTCCCAATTTAAAATTTTAATAATTGGAGTTAAAAGAGAAAACCTAAAAGAAAGAATTAGAAAAAGATTACTGAGAAGATTAAAAGTTGGAATGGTGGAGGAAGTTAAAAAATTGCGGAAATCAGGGCTCTCATGGAAACGCCTGGAAGAATTTGGTTTGGAATATTGCTATGTGGCCAAATATCTCCAAAAGAAAATAAATTATAAAGAAATGAAAGAAAAAATCCAGAAAGAAAGCGAACACTTTGCCAAACGCCAAATAACCTGGTTTAAACGTGAAAAACAAATAAAGTGGATTAAAAATTACAAAGAGGCGGAAAATTTAGTGAAGAAATTTCTTTAGTAGTTCTTGAACAGTATCGGGCTTGGCTCTGCCGCGGGTGGCAGCCATTACCTGGCCGACCAGGAACTGAAGGACAGGTTCCTTGCCCTTTTTATAATCCTCTACAGCTTTCTGATTTTTTAAAATAACATCTTTAATAATATTCTCTAATTCCAATACATTTGAAACTTGAGTTAAGCCCTTTTCTTTAATAATATGAGAAGGGTCAGCCCCTTTTAACATCTCAGGTAGCATTTGTTTAGCGATTTTACTGGAAATTTCTCCTTTATATATCATCTTTATTAGCTCTGCAAAATTTTCCGGACTAATTTTGTCCTCTAACTCCTCTATTAAAACTTTGCCGAATAAAGACCAAAAATCTGTAATAATATAATTGACGGCGAGATTGGTTAATTTTAAAAATTCCTGACTTGAAACTTTTTCTTTTATTTCTATTTCTTTTACCCAGTTTATCAGCTCTGACATTACTTTTTCAAAATATTCGCCCAAATCTTTATTGGAAGTAAAAATTTTAACTACCCTTTCGTTTAAATTATATTCTTTGGCTAATCTCTCTCTTCTCTGCTGAGGCAATTCCGGAACCTCGGCTTTGATCTCTTGAATAAACCTTCTGTCTAAATGAAGGGTTGGTAAATCCGGCTCTGGAAAATATCTATAATCATGGGACTCTTCTTTTTTCCGCTGACTAACCGTAATTCCTTTTACATCATTCCAACCTCTAGTTTCTTGACTAACCTTTTTTCGCTTGTTTAAAATTTCTGTCTGTCTTTCAATTTCATAATCAATTGCCCGCTCAACACTTCTAAATGAATTAAGATTTTTAATCTCAACTTTGGTCCCGAGTTTTCTGCTTTTACTTAAACTGATATTCACTTCCACCCGCATTTGTCCTTTCTCCATATCAGCACCAGAAACACCCAAATAACGCAGAATTAGTTGAAGTTCTTCGGCAAATATTCTCGCTTCTTTAGCTGAAGTTAGATCGGGTTCGGTTACCAATTCCATTAAAGGAATACCAGCCCTGTTAAAATCAACCAAGGAGTAATCAGCCCCTTCCGGGTGGATTAATCTACCTGTGTCTTCTTCTAAATGAACTCTGGTTATACGAATTTTTCTCCAGTCCATCTCTAAATAACCTTTTTTGCAAAAAGGCATATCATATTGCGATATCTGGTAACCTTTTGGTAAATCCGGATAAAAATAATTTTTCCTGTCAAACTTGGAATTTTCCGGAATATGACAATTTAAAGCCAAGCCAGTTTTTATTGTTTTTCTAACTGCTTCTTTATTAATTACGGGAAGAGTTCCCGGATGCCCCATGCAAACCGGACAAACATTGAAATTGGGATGCCTTTCGTTAGGGTCATTCTTACAAGAGCAAAACATCTTACTTTTAGTATCCAGCTCCACGTGTATTTCCAACCCAATAATTGGTTGATATTTCATGATTTTTGTTGAAAATATTGTTTTAATTCTTGCTCTTTTTTTTGGATTTTTTCTTGAGTTTTCCTTCGGGCAAAATCATAACTCCCCATATCAATTAAAAGATATTTTGAGAGCAAAGGATAAATTTTTTGGACCAGTTTTATTTTTTCTTGTTCTATCTTCCGGTAATCCGGATGACCTTCCGGAATAGTCCGAAGCTCTGTTTCCCAAAAAAATGACCTTAAATTTTGATATTGAATAAATCTAATTCGGTGGGCTAAAGTGCAACAATATTGGGCAATATCTAGGTCAAATTTTTCTATTTTTTTAAACAACTCTTCAATTTTCTTAATTGCCCCAGTATACTCTTTATCAAACCCTGCTTCTTTAACTTCTTCCGGAATATCAAAACTATTATAGATATTGAATCTTTCCCCGTATTGAGTATGAATGCGATGGCGATGCAAATCCCGCCAGGCACCGATATTCATCATAATTTCAAACCTCAAATAAGTGTTTTCAAAAGCCCGAGGAATTTTATAGTATTTAAATTTCCTATCTTTCAAAACTTCCTGAAGAATTTTTTCTTTTTTTTCTCTGGAAAGACATCTAATTTTCTGAAGAATGTTGTCAAATGATTCGTGGAGCTCTAAATAAAGTAAACCCGCTAATATTTTGTTTTCACCCTCTTTGTCGTAATCAAGTAATTTAACTGAAGGCCCAGATGGTTCTATTTCTTTTTGCCAACCAACTTGCTCAAGCCCCTTTTGAATCCTTTCTCCTCTTTCTGATAAATATTTTCTATATTGCCTGGAATCCTCATTTTCTATTCTCCGTAAGAAGGCAGGAATAATTTTGTTTAGCTCTTCAAAAGCTCTCTTTGCCGCCCACTTTATTTCTCCTAAATTATGGTCTAAAGACCTATTTATCAAATATTCAAATGCCTGACCATTACCAAAAAAGGAAATTTGGCTAAGGGTTGCTGTAGGTAAAAGTTTTCTAAGAACATCAAATGTTTTTGTTTTAAGCAAACTATCTTTTTCTTCAGGGTATTGTTTTTTTAAGTGTTTAAAATATTTTTCCAAAAGCAAATTATAAATCTCAAAAAGATTATCCATCGCGCTTTTATACTCCCTGGTCAAGCCCATTTTCTCTAAATTTGGGTCAGTATAATAACGATATTGATTATTAACTTTAGATGAATAATCAACATAACGGGTTGATTTTTCAATCGGAGCAATGCCAAGCCGCATATCTTCAAAATGTTTTATGGCAACTTGAGAAAGTTCTGAATAAATAAGATGGCTGCCTGCCATTTGGGCAATTGAGTCATCGCCGAATTGACTAAGCCATTTGATATAAAATTCTCTGCCTTTGGGATTTGAAAAAATAAGTTCAATTGGATACTTGTGTAAAAAATCAATTAAGGCCTTTAATGATTTTCCGTATTCGTCCTCCTGCTCAAAAAAAGGTTTTACAAATTCATTCAGAAAAACCAATCGCAAATCTTCTTTCGCCCGGCTGGTTCTGGAACAAAGAGCGCCGATAACTTCCGGCGGCAAAAAAGTCACGGCAAAAACCGAACTGTCCAAATTAGTAAAAAACGGCTTAATTAAATATCGTTCTTTTTCTGAAAGCTCTAACATCTTAAAGTATTTTTTTAATTATTCCCCAAATTTTTTGATGGATTATCTCCGGGGGTAATAATTCCCCGCCTTTTATGCATTCTATAACTTTAAACTCTTTGGGGAAATTTTTTGACGCCTCTAAATAAGACCAAAGGGCATTTGACAAATGCTTTCTGTCTTTTTCGTGAATATCTCTTATTTTGCTATCTCCCAGATAAGCTTTTCTTTTTGCTATTTTTTCCTTGTCTGTTATTTTATTAGCTAATTTCAGAGAAAACTCAGGGGAGGTTTTAAGAATAAAGGTAAAATTAGGTTTAGGAATTTTAAAAATATTATATTCCAAATCGTAAAGCCATTTTACAAATTTCTTCCACTCTTTTTTATTTTTTATTTTTCCTCCTTGGTGCCCCACATTGGAAGCGACATATCTGTCAGAAACCACTATTTTCCCCTCTTTTAACCATTTTCTTATTTTAAAACTGGCATCATATCTATCACAGGCATAAAAAACAGAAGCCCGATAAGGGCCCACGTTTTCTGAAGTACCGTATTTCCCATTTAAATATTCTTCAACGAGTCCAGCTGATTTTGTCCCGTATTGGGGAAAATCAATTCTTTCCATTTTAAAACCATCTTTTGCCAAATGTTTTGCCAATAAATTATTCTGGGTTGACTTGCCTGACCCATCAAGTCCCTCAACCACAATAAATTTCCCCGGATAGCTGTTTTTAATCATAAAAAATTATTTATTGCTGGCTATATTTCTCTAATGTATTGTCAATCACAACCATCTTAACGCCTGCTTTTTTAAACAATTCTAGAGATAATTTGTCGGCGTGATATCTTTTTTGGGCCACTACCCTTTTTATTCCCACACGCACAATTCTCATGGCGCAATTATAACAAGGAACCATTTTACAATAAATTGTCGCTTCTTCAACTTTTATCCCGTCTTTGGCGCACTGTAATATAGCATTTTCTTCAGCATGTAATGTCCTAACGCAGTGTTGAGATTTATTTCCTTTATCATCAATTACTGTCCTCATTATATGGCCAACTTCATCGCAATGCGGTTGGCCAGGCGGCGCTCCGACATAACCTGTAGCCAAAATTGTATTATCCTTACTTACAATAACAGCGCCACTGCGAGCTCGATCACAAGTTCCCCTCCTCCCCAATGGTTCCAATAAGCCCAAAAAATATTCATCCCAAGTTGGACGAATATATTTGGATTGTTTCTTATTCATTTTTGATGACATTTTTATATAATAAAAAATTATTTTTCTATTTCTATTCCCATGTTTTTGGCGGTGCCTTCAATGGTTTTCATTGCCTGGTCAATGTCTGTGGTATTTAAATCGGGCAGTTTCTTTTGGGCAATTTCTTTAAGTTGGGCTCTGGTGATTTTGGCAACCTTTGTTTTGTTCGGAGTACCAGAGCCTTTCTCAATTCCAGCTGCTTTTTTCAAAAGTTCAGAAGCAGGTGGTTGTTTTAATTTGAGAACATAAGTTCTGTCTTGATAAACCGTAATTTCAACCGGTATTATAAAGCCTAACTGTCCTTTGGAGATGTTATTAAATTTCTGACAAAACTCTGCGATATTAACGCCGTGCTGGGCTAAAGCCGGGCCAACCGGAGGGGCTGGCGTTGCCTGACCAGCCGGAATTTGAAGTTTAATTATTGTTTTGATTTTTTTCATTTTAAAGTTTTTTAATTTGTAAAGAGTCCAGTTCAACCGGCGTATCTCTGCCAAACATATTGACTAAAACCTT
>PEYC01000023.1 GCA_002774555.1 Candidatus Nealsonbacteria bacterium CG08_land_8_20_14_0_20_36_22 | reverse complement strand
TTCAAATCAATGCTGCCTGCCGAGAACAAGGTTTATCTTACAGCCGTTTTATTCACGCTTTAAAACAAAAAAAAATCGGACTTGACAGAAAAATCTTAGCCGAATTAGCCAAAAGTCATCCTCAAATTTTTGAAAAGATTGTAGAAAAAGTAAAAGAATAGAAAAAAACCCCGATCAATCCGGGGTTTTTAAGTCGCAGTCAACGCAGAGTTTCTCTCTGGGCAGACCGATTGCCAAAACCAAATCATCAACTGTATTATACTCCAAGCTTCTAACTATATTTTTATTTTCAGCTTTAGAGTTTAAAAATTTAATTCTTTCCTCTTTGGAAAGTATTTCAGCGGCAAAAAGCTCTCCCCTTTTAGTCGTTTTGCCATAAGGGCAATAGGAATGAAGTTCGGGATTAGAAATCCGAAAATGGATTTCTTTAACGCCAAGCGATTCTGCCTTAGGCACCAAATTCTCTGAAGTCTGAGTTCCCCTGACAATTGAATCATCATTGATAACAAGCACTTTGCCGGTGTAATCTTCTCCGTTTACTAATAACTTAATATGAGCTTCCAACTTTCTTTTTTCCTCCTCTTGAGGAGTAAAGCTTCTTCCAGCATAAGGCCATTTGAGCAAAACTTCGTCGTAAAGGGGTACTTTTCTTATTTTCCCTTCCATTATCTGACGACAGAATTCCTGATGATAACCAATGGCATGAAATCTACCAGAATCAGGAACCGGAGCAACAATGTCTGGGATAAACCCCCTCTCAATATCCTGTCGAGCCAAAGCAGCTCCTAACCTTTTTCTAACCAATGAAGCAGGAATTCCCCAAAATACACCGTTTGGATAAGCAGTATAAACCCAAACAAAACTGCAAAATTGAACCTTTTCTCCGGAAATTATCGCTTTGGTTTCTATTTTTCCTCCTTTAAATAAAACAATTTCTCCGGGCTTAAGGTCTCGAACAAGTTTAAACCCGAAATTCTTAAACCCGCAGGGTTCCGAAGAAACTGCTATTGCCCCTTTTTTCTCGCCAATAACTAAAGGCCAGTGTCCGGTTGGACAACGAGCAGCGTAAATTCCTTCTTTAGTAAGAACTAAAAGTGCAAAAGCTCCTTTAATCCTCTCAGCCATTCTCTTTATCCCATCAATAATATTTACCCCTTGGGCAATAAGTTTGGCGATTATCTCAATATCGTCTCCGCATCTCTCAAAAATATGCCCAAAATTTTCAAACTCATCAACTAATTCTGAAAGGTTAATAATATTGCCGGAAAAACAAACGCTCATCTCGCCAATTCTTGAACCAATCAGAAAGGGTTCTCTTGTATGACCGCAATACCCAATTCCTTCAGTCCCTTCCAAGCCCGCTAAGTTATTCTGGAAGGTGTGTCTGAACAATCCTCGGTGAGTCTGAATTTTAATTTTTTGTCCTTCTTTGTGGGTGGATAATCCGCCATATTGCTCACCTAAGTGTTGTCGATAAAATGTTTCCCAAAATAAGTCTTCTAAAAAATTCCCTTTGGGAATTTTTTTAACAATTTTATAAATCTTTTTTTGAAATAAGGCGGTCATTAGCTTTTTTCAAAATTTCTTTTGCGTTTTTGAAAGTTAATTGTTTTAAAGCTTCCTCATATCGCAACCATTTAAAACCCTTGTGTTCAAAAGAAATTTTCACTTCTTTAGTTTGAGTTTGAGCCAAATAAAAAGTAACCGTTTTAAAAATCCATTCTTTCCTGCCTTTCTCTTTATTTTCTTTTGAATTGTAATTCTCTCGAAAAAAATATTTTATCCGCTCTTTAAAACCCTCAATTATTTTAATGTTTTTAATCCCGGTTTCTTCTGCTACTTCGCGTTTTACCGTATCTTCTTCTTTTTCTCCTTCTTCAATATGACCCTTAGGAAAATCCCAATGCCCTGACTTGTAATGCAAAAGAAGATAATAAATAACGCTATCTTCCTTGCGAAAAATTATAGCTCCGGCAGATGTTTCTTTGGGCATTTATTTAAAATATTTTAATAATCTGTCTAATGGTTGGGTGTTGATGATGTCTTTTTTCTCAGCCCAACCGCGACGGGCTTGGGCGATTCCGTATTCAATAAAGCGGAGTTGGTCTTTGTGATGAGAGTCAGTGTTAATTACCATTTTTACTCCCGTTTCTTTCGCTCTTCTAATATAAGAATCTTTTAAATCTAATCTTTCTGGATAGGAATTTATTTCTAAAATTGTGTTAGTTTCTCTGGCTGCTCTCAAAATTTTACCAAAATCAATAAGACATTCATCGCGTTTTTTAATTAATCTGCCAGTAGGATGGGCAATAATATCTATATTCGGATTTTCCATTGCCCTAATTATCCTTTCTGTCATTTTCGCCCTTTCCATTTTAAAGCCGGAGTGGATGCCAGCAATAACATAATCTAATTTTTCCAAAACCTCGTCCTTAATATCAACCGAGCCGTCAGCTAAAATATTCGTTTCGCACCCGTGCAGTATCGTAAATTTTGATTTTTGATTTTTGCTCTTTGATTTTATTTTTTCGATTTCTTTCTTTTGCAAAAGCAATCTTTTTTCATCCAAGCCGTGTTCTATTCTTAAAAATTTGGTGTGATCTGAAATGCCTATATATTCATACCCCATATTTTTAGCGGCTTCCGCCATTTCTTTGATAGAGTTTTCACCACCGTCCCAATCAGAATGACAATGCAAATCGCCTTTAATGTCTTTGTAATCTATGATTTCGGGCAACCCCGGAACTTCACCCTGAGCCTGTCGAAGGGCGGCTTCAATTTCACCCTCATTTTCTCTTAACTCGGGCGGAATCCAAGGAAGTCCTATTGCTTTGTAAACATCTTCCTCTGTTCTACCGGCTATCATTCTTGAACCATTAAAAACGCCGTATTCATTAAGCTTCAATCCCTTTTCAATGGCAATTTTTCTGGTAACGATATTGTGTTCTTTTGAGCCAGTAAAATATTGAAGGGCAGAGCCATAAGATTTTCTCGGCACCACTCTTAAATCCATATCAAATCCTTCTTTTCTTTTCACCGAAGCTTTCGTCAAGCCCTTCCCCCAAATTTTTACAACGCCCGGCAAAGAAACAAAAAAATCCATCACTTTGGCTGGATTTTTGGAAACAACTAAAATATCAGCGTCACCAATGGTTTCCTTCATTCTTCTTACTGAACCTGCCGCGCTCACCTGCTCCACCTCTCTTAAATCTTTCAGTTTTGCTAAAATTTCCTGTACCGCCGGCATTATTTCCCCCAAAAGGAATCTTCCCTTGCTTCTTTTTAAAAAAGCGATTCCTTCTAAAATATTTTTTTCCGTTTTTTCCCCGAAACCAAACAACGGAGCAATTTTATGGGATTTGGCGGCTTTTTCTAAATCGTTCAAATTTTTAATACCTAATTTTTGGTAAAGAATCTTGATTTTTTTGGGGCCTAACCCCTCAACTGCCGCTATCCCGCTAAAATCAACGGGAAACTGTTTTTTAATTTGCTCGTAATATTTTATTTTCCCATTTTTTAAGTATTCCTCTATTTTTAAAGCAATGCTTTTACCGATTGCCGGCAAATCTTCTAAAGCCCTTAACCCTCCTTTTTTGTAAATTTTTTCAACATCCTCTAACCCCTCCAAAAAAAGAGCTGCTTTCTGAAAGGCATAGGGTTTAAAAGCAACTCCTTCCATTTCAAGATAGTTGGCAATATCATAAAATATCTTTGCTAATTCCTGATTTTTCATAATTTAAAAAGGCGTGAACGGAGGAATTTTAATTTTAATATGGTCCTTAGGGCTTATCTGCTTTCTAATTACAAGGAGGCAAAAAACTGAAATTATATTCATAGCCGCTACTAAAATAAAAATGAGTTTAAAGCCAAAAACAGCAGCCATAATTCCGCCAATTGCTCCAGTGATTCCTACTCCGAATCCCAAAAAAGTGCTGTCTAACCCCCATTCAAAAGCTTCCTTGCCCTTGTCAATGTGTCTGGTAAAAATAGCGTACCAAGAAGGAACCATCATTGCCATACCAACTGCATGTAATACTTGAAAGATATAAATATGCCAAGACAGAGAAGAGAAAAAATAACCGATTGGAACCAAACCAGTTAAAAATGTTCCTAAAACTATAAATAAGAAATCGTCTTTCTCTCCATGGTTCTTATCAAGATATTTAGCGATCGGAATCTGTAAAAATGACTTTACGGCCCAATAACAAAGAGTAGAAAACCCTGCTACTTTAGCCGCTTGGGCCGTGTTTCCAAAAGTAATATTCTGAACAATAAATAAAGCGAAAATCGGAGCAAGCAAACCCCAAGCAGAGTTCAGAAAAAAATCGCTCACTACTAAAATTTTTATAACTTTATTAATGGACTTGAACATATTATTTTATAAGTTTATCGTCTAATGCTCGAAAAAACTTAACTATAATAGGATCATCAAAAATTTCTTTTGCCCATCTCGCCCAAAGCTTTTGTCTTATCTTTCCGTATCTTTTCCAATATTCCATTCCTTGAAGATAATTTTCTGCTTTATCTATTTGTTTAACAAACCTTCCTTCTTCGCTAAACCCATTTTCAAATTCCCTCCAAAGATTAATTATCTCCTCTTTTAAATTCCGAGGTAAGCCCGAAACAAGTTTTTTTAAACTTCTAAATTCTCTTTTGTATTTTTTAAGAATCTTTTCTCTCTTCTGTTTTAAGGTAAAATTTGGCCATTTGTCTAAAATTTTCTCTACCTTCTCTCTGTTTTGTAAATTATTAGGCAGTAAAGGATCGTAGGGGGTTTCATCTTTTGTATGTACCTCACAAAGGTCATGGATTAAGGCCATCTTTAAAACTTTTTCTATGTTCAGCCCTTTTCTCTTTCGAGCTAAAATCCAAGCAAGTAATGTTGCCCGGAAAATATGAGAAGCAGTAGTTTCTGGATTTTTTATTTCATGAGCAAGCCATCCTCTTCTCTTTTTTTCTTTTAGTTTTCCGACTTGAATCAGAAAATTAATTGTCTCATCTAATTCTTTTTTTTCTTCCATATTTTAATTATACCCCGTTAGAGAACGAAAAGTAAAGCCCAGCTTCACTTAAACATAAGAAGCCGGGCTTTACTTTTCGTTCTCTTTTCGTTATATATATTTAATCTTTTTTATTTTATAAGTTACTTTAATTGATGAAGAAACAACTACCTCATCTCCAACCAGATGCCCTAAAAGCGCCTTTCCTACCGGCGACTCATTGCTAATCTTTCCTACGGCCGGGTTAGATTCTACTGAACTAACAAGCATAAATTCATCTTTCTGGCCATCTACTTCTACTAAAACCGTAGCCCCAAAGTCAACAACATTTTGTCTATTAGGAAGAGGTTTTTTGATTAATTTTGAATTTTTTAGAATATTTTCCAGTTCAAACAATTTTGAATCCAATAAATTGACATTTTCTCTAAAAGACAAATACTCGGGATTCAAATCCTCGGATTCCCAAATTTCCGGGACATTGCCCCGGGCTTTAGCGATTCTAAGCTCTTTTAAGGCCTCGTATTCTTTCTTAAAATTATCCAGTCCTTCTTTAGTTAAATAAAATTTTTTGAGCTCTGGCATAGTTTCAAAAAGAATAAGTTTAGCCAATACTAATTAACTAAATTAACTAATTTAAACTTTTTCTTTCGTTTTCTAAAGTATCACTAATATTTTAGTTTACTCTACCAAACTCCCCTGTCAAGGGGTCAAACTGTGGAAAAGTAAAAATCCTCTTTTTTCCTTAGAGGACCCATAAAACTTATCTCTATTGTCTTTATTATTATCTAATGACTATAAGAAATATTCACACTCATTACATCTGTTCTCGCAAAGGCATTTTTTATATTCATCTGAAAAATTAGGCGGTAAATGTCCTTTAGGAACTGCTGGCAGTTCTCCAAAATTAACATGGATATTCCTTATCTTTGACTCTGACCTTATTTGTTTTCCAACAAAATCATTTACTCTCTCAATCGTCGGAGCCAAAATTCCTATAATTAAATTGTGGTCGCCAGAAGACACCTTAACTAAATTATATGTTAAAGGACAATTTTCAAATTTCTTAACTAATTTGGAAATAACTTCCGGAGGAGCTTCTATGCCAATACTAGCTGAGACCGAGTAAAATTTTTCAGTATTTAGTAAACTATGAATCTTCAACACCCCTTGTTCAATTAACTTTTCAACCCTGTTTTTAACTCCAACCGCAGTTAAACCGGTTTGCTTAGCAACTTCAACAAACCTTTCTCTGCCGTCCTGGCACAAGGTTTTAACTATTTTAAGGTCAATCTCATCCAGGGCCTTCAAGCTCCAAGAAGAAGGAGCAGGATAGTCCTCAACCGAAAAATCAGCCATCTTCATT